>JACRDM010000127.1 GCA_016218565.1 Elusimicrobiota bacterium
ATCAAGACCGCGGGGACAGGCACAGATTATTACGAAGATTACACAGATTTTTATCAGCGACTAGGCTGGTAATCTGTGTAATCTTTTGGAAATCTGTGTAATCAAGTATAGGATTGAAATTCCTATACTTGCAAGATAGGCTTGCGCCCCTGAAGACAAAGCTTCTAATGTCCAGGAACCTTTGTTGTAGTGCGAGGGAAAAATCTCTCTTATTTTTGCGGCTTCTTTTAGCGCCTCTGTAAAGTTTTTCATACGCGTGTGAGCAAAAGTAAGTATACCTTGAGCCTCAACCATATTGCTTTTATCTCCGATTTTTTCAAACATATTATAGCTCTGTTGAATATCCTCAACTATGCTTTCATAAAAGTTACCCATCATAGCATAAAGTTTCCCTTTATTATAAAAACTCCAGCCGAGAGGTTGAAATACATTAGCTGATTTCATGACGGTTATCATCTCTTCATTTTCTTTGATGTTTTCCTGCAATCTGCCAAATATCCAGGAATTGATATCTCTATACGCATATCCTACCCCCAAATCCCAGTATTCTCCCCTTGTTTTAAGGATATCTATAGCTCTCTTTGCATATTCTATTCCTTCTTTAGGCCTATTGTTAACATAACAACCAACACAAGCATAAACCGAATATCCTCCTCCTTCATGCACCATGTCCCCGATCTTCTGGCATAGCGCAATGGCCTTCTTGAAATCTCTTTCTACTCTCACTCTAAAAGGCAATACACCCCAAGCAGCAACCATTGATACATAAATGTATGCCAATTCCTGACACGGACCACACAATTCGGCAAGATTCAGCATTTTTAAAGCTAGATAAAAACAGGCTCTTTGAAGTTTTCTCTTTTCCGTCTGTCGCCGTATATGTACTGTAGAGCGCCTCCCGCTCTACCGGTTCTCCTACCTCGTAACGCTTGTTTAGCTTTGGCTTGGCCATACCACAACTCCTTCTCTTATTTTTGTCTATTCCATAAAGCCAGAAGGTTCCAGTTTCTGGACTTATGGCTTAGACAAATCTGGCCGCCCTCTTCTTACTCGGCTCCTTTACGCCAACTGTTAATGTACCGCGTATATTTTTAGTGCAAATTAACATAGATTATCATACTGGTAGCAGCCAGGATTACAGCGCCTAAAATTACATATAATATCCATATCGGTATGCCCCTTTCCGGTATTAAGGTTATTTTCAATGGTTTTGACTTGCGTGCTGACATGGAAATAGCTCTTTCCAAATCTTCCTTTATTATCATCACATGCTGATAACGCTCATTGGGGTTTGGCTCCATGGCTTTTAAGATAACTCGTTCAATGGTCGGTGTAATTTGGGGATTAAGCACGCTGGGACTCAGGAAATTCTGAGTGATCTGCGCGCCTATCACTTCTTCGGTACTGCCGTTAAAGGGCAGTTTACCGGTAAACATGTGGTACATCAGCACCCCCAGCGAATAAATATCACTGCGATAATCATTTAACGCGTGGTCTCTGATCTTTTCCGGAGCCATATACGCCAGTGTTCCGCCTATACTTACTAAGCTGGCCCAAATTTCAGCTTCCATACTCTGGCAAAAAGCAATACCGAAATCAGTTAGTTTTAATTGTTTTTGCGAATTAACAACAATATTTGAAGGTTTAATGTCATGATGAATTACTTTATTTTGTTGGAGGTAATCAATTACGCCGCACATCTGGATGGTATAATTAGTAGCATCTTCTAGGCTTAGCCGACGGTTATGGTTGATCAAATATTCCAGGGATGGCCCATTGATATATTCCATGACCAGATACGGGGAACTTTTTTCATGCTGTGGTTTGAAGGCTTTAACGATATTAGGGTGGGCCAGGATAAATTGAATTTTTTCAGACTGACGAAACCGCTGCAAGCTGGATAAATCCCGATCAAATTCCGGTAAAGGAACTTTAAGGGCAACTATTTCTTTGGTTTGCTTTACTTCAGCTTTATAAACAGCTCCCATGGCCCCTTTGGCAATAATTTCCTTAATCTCATACTTATTATCAAGAATATAGCCTGGTTTGATTTTTTGCATTGTCCTTCACTTAATCGATCAATTAGTGATTGTGGCAAGTTATGTATTCTTGTACTTCCTTTGTGCCTGTTTTGGCTTTAAAACTTTGTGCCTCGCTTCGCCCTCTGTGCCTGCTTTTGCTTCAAAACTTTCTCTCTTTGTGCCTGGTATTTTTGCCGAAATACATTCCACAGGAAAACCGGAAGCAGGATAATGCGTTTTATTCGCCAGGGCTCAATTATAGTCCGCCAGAGCCATTCTAATCCCGATTTTTGCATGGCTGTCGGAGCTCTTTTTATCCGTCCGCTAATGACGTCGAAACTGCCGCCTACCCCTATTATGACCGGGACTCCCAGAGAATTTAAGTGCTGGTCTATCCATAACTCCTGGCGCGGGATATTCAGCCCGACAAAAAGAATGTCTAATTTCAGGCTGCTTATTTCTTTAATCACCAAATCCTTTTCCAAGTCAGCAAAATAGCCATGATGGGTGCCAGCAATATTCAATCCTGGGAATTGCTGGCGGATGTTTTCCGCAGCTTGGGCCGCCACACCAAGCTTAGCTCCTAATAAATAGATGGAGTATCTTTCTTTTTGGCAAAGAGCAAATAATTGATACATTAAATCTATGCCGGGGACCCTTTCTGCCAAAGGCTGTCCCAATATTTTGCCGGCCAGGAGCAGGCCAATGCTGTCAGGCACAACCAGATGAGACCGGTGAAAAACCTCTTTCAGCCGGTTATTATTCATAGCTGCGTTCAACATCAAGGAATTAGCAGTTATGACATGATGCGGCAGCCGGTCTTTAATAAACCCGTTGATCTTCGGTATCGCCTCAGCCATTCGGATATTGTCAATCTGGAACCCAAATATATTTACTTTTTTTTCATTCATCTGGCGCTTAGGCCGCTAGCGCGTTTCTAAATTTTACTGAAACTAATTTGGAAACACCGAATTCTTCCATGGTCACGCCATATAATACGTCAGCCATTTCCATGCTCTTTTTATTATGGGTGATGATGATGAACTGTGTTTTTTCAGAAAATTCCTTGAGCAGGCGGATAAAACGGTTTAAATTAGAATCATCCAGCGGAGCATCAATTTCATCCAGCACACAGAACGGGCTAGGCTTGACCATGAATATGGCGAACAGAATGGCAATAGCCGTCAGGGCTTTTTCTCCACCGGAAAGCAAAGTTATGTTAGTAAGCTTTTTCCCCGGTGGTTGGACATTGATATCCACTCCGGTTTCCAGCAAATCTTCCGGGTTGGTCAGGACTAACTCTGCCTCTCCGCCTTCAAATAGCTGTTTGAACAGCGTAGAAAAATTCTGCTGTACCTGCTTGAAGGTGTTCTCAAAATATTCCTTGGAGGTCTGATTGATCTTGCTGATCACTTTGTGGATATCTTCCTGGGCCTTGACCATATCTTCCTGCTGTTTGAGCAGAAAATTATAACGTTCCTGAAGTTGTTCATATTCGTCAATGGCTACTAAATTTACCGGCCCGAGCGAATCAATTTTCTTGCGTGTCCGGGTAATTTCATCAACGTCTGGCAAAGGTGATTCTTCAGGCAGAGCGACCTTTTCGACGTTCAGGTTATATTTCTCCACTAAAGACCTGGTAATCTGTTCTCTTTGCGTATCAATGTGCACCCGTTTTATTTCCTGCTCATGCTGCTGGCGCTGCAGGCGTTCCGTTTCCTGTTTCCAGGTGTCAATTTTAGCTTCCTGCGCCCGCAGTCCGATGATTAAATCCTGTTTTTGCAAGCGCCTATTTTCCAACACTTGGTCTGCTTCTTTCTTATCTAACAGCATCTTAGTAATGCTTTCTTCCACCTCAGTCTTGGTCTGATCCAGTTCGCTGATCTGCTTTTCAAGGCCGGCATGCTCGGCTTTGGTTTTTTCAATTTCCTCTTTCAGGTCCTTTTCATTTTCAATAAAATGGCTCAGCAACGCTTGCATATTCTCGTTTTTCTCGCGGCTGGCCGCCAAATCAACTTTCAGGGCCGTAAGTTCACCTTGCCGCCTGGCGGTTTGGATATTCAGGTCTGACAAACTTTGTTCCTGTTGAGCTAGGCGAATTTTGGTTTGTTTCTCTTCTTCTTCATGTGCCTGATATTCCCGGCTTATATTATCGCTCAGTTCCTGATGCTCCACCAGGTGTTTAGCTAAGGCAATTTCTTCTTCCTGTAAGAGATTTATTTCTTTTTGCTGTTCAAGTAAACGGACCTGGGCTTGTTCATGGTCTTTATGTAAGGCGCCCAGCTTAAGCAATTTATGCTGGATGTCGCCGGATAAAGTTTTTAATTGGGTCTCAGTATCAGCCACCCTGCCGACTAAAAGCTCTTTTCCCCTGACTAATTCCTGAACAACTGAGTCCAGCACGATCTTTTCCTCTTGCAGGTGCTTGATCCTGATCTCCCGTTCCAATAACCCGCTTGAGTTTTTGCCTCCGACCGTGAGGATCGAAGGATGAGTAAAAAGTTCACCGTTTAAAGTGATGGCTTTAAGATAGCTATATTTTTTCGTTAAGGCCCGCGCCGATTCCTGGTCTGCTACAATATAAGTAGTACCTAACAGGTATTCAATAAAAGAATGGCAGCGTTCATCAGTTTTAACATAGGCGCTGGCCCGGCCGATCACCCCGTCCTGTCCAATTGCCACTTGCGACCCAGGCTGACTATAAGCAGCTTTGAAGTCTTCCAGCGAGACGGCAGTAATTCTGGATGATTCGTTACTCTTGGCGGCGATCACCGCGGCTACCGCCTGGTTGTTTTCACCAAGCACATATTGCAGTTTCTCGGCCAAAACCATCTCGATCAATGGCGCGTACTCTTCATTAGTAATCTGGATGATTTCCGGTATAGACCCTAGCACTCCAGCCGGACGCTGAGCCAAAATCTGTTTCACCCCGTCTGCATAGCCGGCAAAACTCTCTTTGAGTTCGATCAGGGAAGTTAGGAGGGAGTTCTTCAGGTTAAATTCATTCCTGGTTTCTTCTAATTTCTTATCCAGAACTTCTAATTCTCCCTGGCGGGTTTTCCTGGACTCTTCAACTTTCTGGTTATCCGCGAGGAGCTGGTTATATGATGTGGTCTGATTCTGGCACAGGGTATTCAATTCCTGTATAGTAAGATTAAGGTCGGTGATCTGGGTGTTAAGCGTAACAATCTGCTGGTTAAGCTTGTCTTTCAATCCCTGGTCATTCTTTTTTTCACTGGTGATACTGGTAAGCGTATTCTTGATCTGGGCCAGCTTATTTAATAAGTCTAGATAACCAGCTTTTTCATCATCTAAAACCTGGGACTGTTCGGTCAGCAACCGGCAATTCTCTTCATATTGAGAGTTTTGCTCTTGGAAAACCTTTTCCACTTCCTGCAGTTTTATGACCAGGCGCTCTTTTTCCTGGCTTATTTTTTTTTGTTCACTGGCCAGATTATTGTATTTTTCTTCGAGTTCCCATTTTTCCTGGGAAAGTTCCACCAGTCTTTGGGCGAGTTCTTTTTTTCTTTCCTGAGCGCCAAAGACCTTGTCTTCCAGGCGGGCTATCTGTGAATCAATGCCAGCAGCTTTTTGCTGGGCCGCTACGATCTGCTCGTCCAGGGAGGTCAGAGCTAATTTTATTTCTGCCACTTTGCTTTCGCCCATAGCTATTTCTGCATTAATTTTTTCACTGCTCTGGGCAAACTGCAATTCCAGGGTTTCCAGTCCAGCGGCATCTTTTTTCAGGGTGCGCCATGAGTAATAGAGACTGTTCAATTCCAAAGTCTTCAGTTCTTCTTGATATTTCTGGAACTGGCGGGCCTTACGCGCCTGGTAATCCAGGGAACTGATGCGCGCTTTCACTTCATTAACCACATCACCCAACCGCAGCAGATTCTGAGCCGTCTGCTCCAATTTATGTAAAGCCTCGTTCTTACGCACTTTATATTTCATCACTCCGGCTGCTTCTTCAAACAAAAAACGCCGGTCTTCTGGTTTGGAATTTAAGATCATCTCTATTTGCTTGTTCTCCAGGGAGGAATAAGCGTCTGCCCCCACGCCAGTATCCATGAACAATTCAATAATATCCTTGTGGCGGCACGGAACCTTGTTTAATAAATATTCACTTTCCCCGCTGCGAAAGAGCCGGCGGGTAACCATGATCTCACTGTAATCAACCGGCAAGGCGTTCTGGGAATTGTCCAGGGTGAGGGATATTTCAGCCAGGCCCATCGCCTGTCTGGTCCGTGAACCATTAAAGATCACCTCTTCCATTTTTGCGCCGCGCAACTGTTTGGCGCTCTGTTCACCTAATACCCAGCGGATAGCATCGGCGATATTGGTTTTGCCGCAGCCATTAGGGCCAACTACAGCGGTTACGCCGGGCTCCAGCATCAATTCGGTCTTTTCAGCGAAACTTTTAAAACCAAACAATTCCATTTTCTTAAAATACATTTAATAGTCTCCTCCGAGGACTTTGTTAAATTGCCTGGTCAAGGCCGGTACCAGTTGCAGAACGTCTCCTTCCAGTCCAAAAGTAGCTACTTTAAATATAGGAGCTTGAGGATCCTTATTAATGGCGACTATAACATCGGATGACTGCATGCCGACCAAATGCTGGATCGCCCCGCTGATGCCGCAGGCAATATACAATTTGGGACAGACAGTACGGCCGGTCTGGCCCACCTGGTGCGAATAAGGCATCCAGCCGGCATCCACCGCGGCCCGGCTGGACCCCACGGCGCCTCCTAAAACCTGAGCTAATTCTTCCAGCAGCTTAAAATTTTCCGCCCCTCCCATACCGCGGCCACCGGAAACAATAATATCTGCTTCAGCGATATTAATGGTCTTGGCAAGTTCTGCTACGATATTAATTACTTTGGTTTTAATATTAATTTTGGAAAAATCAAAATTTTTCCGGATAACTTCTCCCTCGTGGCTAGCATTACGAGACGCTTTCTTCATGACTTTATGCCGGACGGTGGCTATTTGCGGCCGATAGTTGGGGCAAATGATAGTAGCCATGATGTTGCCGCCGAAAGCCGGTCTGGTCTGCAGCAAGTTCCGGGTTCGCGGGTCAACCTCCAGACTAGTGCAGTCAGCGGTTAAACCGGTCCGGATCCGATACGCTATTTTCGGAGCCAGGGAGCGGCCGATGGACGTAGCGCCGATCAAGATAATCTCTGGTTTCTCTTCTGCGATAAGTTTAATAAACACTTCCCCGTAGGAATCATCCTGGAAGTTAGTTAACAGGGGATCATCATAGACATACACTTTGTCCGCGCCATGAGCAATAAGCTCTTTGGCTGGTTCCGCCATTTTATCACCCATTAAGACGGCACAAAGCGGTACGCGCAATATATCGGCTAATTTGCGGCCTTCACCTAACAATTCATAAGCCACTCCTTCGACCTTCCCGTTTCTTTGTTCGGCAAAGACCCAGATATTCCGGTAGCCAGAATAGTCTTTAATCGCTGGTTGTTCCTTGGCCATGACTAGCGCGTTAAATTTACAGGTCGTCACACAAGCGCCGCATAAATTACACCCTTCCCCGATGATCGCTAACTTATTATCAATAGTGATAATCCCGAAAGGACAACTTTTTAGGCATAATTTGCAGCCGCTGCATTTTTCTTTAATTACCCTGATGGACATTCTTTATTAAACTCCTTTTCCTGAGAAGAAAAATCAAACATCCAAAATCAAAATTAGGGTGAAAGATTTTATATTATACAATTTTCAGTTCCCTAATCCTGTTGACTAACTTTTCTACCTGTTCGTCAATTTCTCCTAAAATCATCTCCCCGCCCGGACGTTGCGGCGGCGAAAATATTTTCATTACCTGCGTCGGTGAACCAGTTAATCCTAGATTAGCCGGCTCGGCGCTTAGATCTTTGGCGGTCCAGGTAGCGACCTCTGCTTTTTTTGCTCTCAACATACCTTTCAGGCTGGGCAGCCGGGGTTCATTTATTTCCTTTACTACGGTGATCAGCGCCGGCAGAGGCATGGCAATGACTTCATAACCTTCTTCCATCATTCTGTCGCAGCGGATATATCCTTCCCGGATCTCTTCTATTTTGCGTACGTAAGCTACAAAAGGCAGACCTAATGCTTCAGCCACACCAGGCCCAACCTGGGCAGTGTCTCCATCGATGGCCTGTTTACCGCAGAGGATCAGGTCATAGGCGCCAATTTTTCTGATACCCATAGATAACGTATAGGCGGTAGCCCAGGTATCACTGCCGGCAAAAGCCCGGTCACTGAGCAATATTCCTTCATCCGCGCCCATGGCGATAGCCTCTTTTATAGCTTCTTTGGCTGGTGGCGGCCCCATACAGAGAATAATTACTTTTCCGCTCATCTTTTCTTTGATCTTGAGAGCTTCTTCGATGGCATACATATCAAACGGATTGATAATGCTTTCTACGCCTTCTCTGATCAGAGTATTAGTTTTTTCACTAATTTTTACGTCGGTCGTTCCTGGTACCTGTTTGATACAAACTACAATATTCATGCTACAATTTCCTCCGCTGCAACGGATAGCGGATAGCGTTTAGCGTATAGATTATATTGCTCTTCTATCCGCTCTACGCTACACGCTATCCGCTATACGCTTTACGCTATACGCTATTTTTAATCTATCACGTACAAGGTTCCCTTTTTATACGCTGTTAAAAACGCTTTTACTACGGCCGGGTCAAACTGGGCGTTTTCACAACGCTTTATTTCGGCTATGGCCTCTTCACTCTTCATCCGCGGGCGATACGGACGATCACTGGTCATCGCATCAAAACTATCAGCGACACAGATGACCCTGGCCAGGAATGGGATATCATCCCCCGCCACATTATCTGGATAACCCTTGCCGTCAAAACGTTCATGGTGTCTCCTGATGATAGCGCCGGCAGCTCTTAAATCTTCGATCGGTTTGAGAATGTTCTGGCCGATCACCGGGTGCCGTCTCATTACGACCCATTCTTCGGAAGACAACGGTCCCGGCTTTTGCAGTATATTATCAGGCAGGGACAATTTCCCGATGTCATGTAATAAAGCCGCAATCAGCAAGGTTTCCTTGACTTCGTCGCTTAGCTTTATTTCTCCATAGGACTGCTGTAACTCTTCCATGATGCCGAAGGCGATCTTAGTGACTCGTTCACTGTGCCCATGAGTGTAGGGGTCGCGGGCATCGACCGCGTCGCTCAAAGCCCGGGCAAAATCAATAAATAAATTTCTGAACTTCTTATATAGATGTTCAATTTCCCTGATCTTATCTTTCAGATCATCAGTGGCCTTATACACTTCATTGCTTAATACCTGGCTGAATTCTTCCAGCTTGGTATTGAGGCTGATATTATCGCTATTCAGCCTTTCGGTCACCGCCTGTTGCTGAATGATTTTATTGATGTACATCATGCTGATAAGGCCTACCAGTACCATATAAAAAGTACGGCTGATCAGCAGATTAAGTTCCTTGGGGATAAAGACCCCTTGCTGGTAAAAATAAATAATAGTGGGGTAGGTTATAAAGGAAAGGAGCAGGTTGAACAGCAGATGGTATCGATTTAAGGAAATGCTTTCGATCAGGATAACAATGACCAGGATAAACCAGAGCCGGCTTTCCAATCCGCCCGTTGACCAGATGGCGTAATTGATCAATATGAAATCAGCCAGTGAGACAAAGTACTCGGTTATATAGTTTACGCGGTTCTTTTTTACCAGGTAATAGATCAACAGGTTGATAAAGATAATACCAAGAAGAACGATATATATAAATTTTGTCTGGGCTGGCAAGCCCAATGCTTTTTGAATCAAAACACTGAAAAAACCAAAAGCGAATATTACGCCGCGGGCATAAATATCCCGGCTGAGCTTATCTTGTATCTTTTCGATATTATTGAACAAGTAAAACTCCTAGTATAATATTCATTGTACAAGACAGCCTGAGTCTTATAGGAGGTCTTTATTTCTTACTGGCCTGCTCCTTGATAAGTTCCTGGGCAATTACATTTCTTTGGATCTGGTTGGTACCTTCGTAGATCTGAGTAATCTTAGCGTCGCGCATCATTTTTTCTACCGGGTATTCTTTCATATACCCATAACCGCCAAACACCTGGACCGCGTCTACCGTAACCTTCATGGCCACATCACTGGCAAAAACTTTGGACATGGCTGACAACTTGGATATATCTTTGGCTCCTGAATCGATCAACCGTGAACATTCATAAACCAGGGCCCGGGCCGCTTCGATCTGGATGGCCATGTCAGCGATCATATGGTTCACTGCCTGGAAAGAAATAATAGGCAGTCCGAATTGCACTCTCTGACGCGCATATTCTATGGACCGGTCAAATGCGCCCTGAGCGATACCCAAAGCTTGCGCGGCCACACCTGGCCGGGACTGGTCCAATGTTTTCATAGCGACAATGAAGCCCTTTCCTTCTTTCCCCAAAATTTGGTCCTTAGGCACTTTACAGTCGCTAAAGACCAACTCCCGGGTAGCCGAAGCCCGGATGCCCATTTTATTTTCTTTTTTGCCAAAAGAAAATCCAGGCATTCCTTTTTCCAGGATAAACGCAGTTGCTCCTCTGGCCCCTTTCTTTTTATCAGTCATGGCTATGACCGTATAGGTCTCTGCTTCGCCGCCATTAGTAATCCATTGTTTAGTGCCATTCAAGATAAAATAATCGCCGTCTTTTTTAGCGGTAGTTTCAATACCACCGGCGTCGCTGCCGGCATTAGCTTCAGTCAGTCCGAAAGCAGCTAACTTAGTGCCTTTGGCTAAAGGAGGCAAGTATTTCTTTTTCTGTTCGTCAGTCCCGAATAAAAGTATCGGGAACGTACCCAAAGCGCTGGCGGCCAAGCTCAAGGAAATCCCACCGCAGACCCGGGAAAGCTCTTCCACCGCGATTACCAGTTCCAGCACTCCCCCACCCATACCGCCATAGGCCTCTGGAATATACAAACCGAAAAGGTCAGAGTCGCTCAGAATCTTCACGATATCCCAGGGAAATTCGCCGCTTTCGTCATATTTTTCCGTTACCGGCGCTATTTTTTCTACCGCCACCTGATGCGCCAATTCAATTATCATCTTCTGTTCATCAGTCAAAAAGTAGTTCATTATTATCCCCCTTAATAATTAAAAAAATTAAAATTACAATTTCAAAACCACAAACCAAAACTCAAAAATTGAAATCTTTTTACCTAAATTATTAACTTTACATTGTCATTTTGATTTTTTATTTTTGACATTTAATTTTTCTTCACTTGAGCTTCTCCAGCGCTTGCTTAGCGGCTGCCATTTCTGCTTCTTTCTTGCTGCTGCCTGCTCCATACCCCAGAAACCGGTCGTCTGCATATATATCCACTTCAAAATATTTATTATGGTCAGGCCCGGATTCTCTATAGTTCTTATAGAGCGGCAGCCGGTGAAAAAGCGCCTGCAACTTTTCCTGCAAGGTGCTCTTGTAATCCACCGTAGTTGGCCTGATCTTGCGAATAACATTATCTTCTTCCAGGAACTTCAAAATAAATTCAGTTATCGTCTTAACATTGTTAGTATCAAGGAACATGGCGCCGATCAAAGCTTCAAAAGCATCAGCCAGGATACTGGCTTTTTTCCTGCCGCCTGATGCCTCTTCGCCCTTACCCACTAATAAATATTCGCCCAAGTCGATACTGATCGCCCAACGGTGGAGTGTTTCCTGGCTGATAGTGTAAGACTTTAATTTCGCCAACTCCCCTTCTGCGAGGTGCGGCAACGTGAAAAAAAGGTACTGGCAGACGGCCATATTTAAAATACTATCGCCTAAAAATTCCAGTCTTTCATTGGAAAAAAGGGGTAAATATTTTTGATTAGCGCTCAGTTCAGGATGTTCATACACATATGAAGAATGAGTAAGAGCCTGGACTAACAGGTCCTTATTAATAAAGGGAACCGGTATCAATTTTTCCAGCTCTTCAGGTTTTCTCATATTTCTTCATTACCAGGACCCCGTTATGCCCGCCGAAACCAAAAGAATTACTCAAGGCCACTTTTACTTCCACTGGCCGGGCTTTATTGGGAATATAATCCAGGTCGCATTCCGGATCTGGATTGTCTAAATTTATAGTCGGTGGAACTATTTTATGCTCCATGGCTAAGAGGCAAATGATCGCTTCTACCGAACCGGCCGCTCCTAATAAATGTCCGGTCATTGATTTGGTAGAACCAACCACTAACTTATAAGCCTGCTCGCCAAATACTTTTTTGATCGCCTGGGTTTCAATTTTATCTCCCAGCAGAGTACTCGTGCCATGGGTATTAATATATTCAACGTCTTGCGGTTTCAAACCGGCCCTTTCCAAAGCTAAATTCATAGCCTTGGTCGCTCCTTCACCTGTCGGTTCAGGAGCGCTTACATGATAAGCATCACCGGTGGCCGCATAACCCACAATTTCACCGTAGATATGCGCTCCTCTGGCCTGGGCATGACCCAGCTCTTCCAAGATAAGTATACCAGCGCCTTCGCCCATGACAAAACCATCCCGATCCCGATCAAAGGGCCGAGAGGCTTTTTTAGGCGCGTCATTGCGGACCGACAGCGCTTTCATAGAACAGAATCCACCAAAACCAAGCGGATTGATCGCGCTTTCCCCGCCACCGCTGATCATCACCTCCGCGTCTCCACGTTTAATTATTTCTACCGATTCCCCGATGCAATGTGATGCCGTGGCACAGGCGGTAACAATAGCAAAATTAGGACCCTTGACCTGCCACATAATGGAGATCTGACCACCAGCCATATTGGAAATGATCATGGGAATAAGAAAGGGACTGATCCTGGATGGACCGCCGGCGAGATATCTTTTCATCTGGGTTTCAATAGTCTGGATGCCTCCGATACCAGAGCTGACCACGACACCTATACGGTCACGGTTTTCCTTATCCAGCTCCAGTCTGGAATCTTTGAGCGCTAGACTAGTGGCCGCCACCGCTAATTGCACAAAACGATCTAGACGTTTAGCATCTTTTTTGTCCATATACTTCTGCGGATCGAAATTTTTTAACTCCGCTGCGATCTTGGAAACAAACCCAGTGGTATCAAAAAAAGTTATAAGATCCACTCCTGATTCGCCGTTACAGAGCGCATTCCATACTTCTTCTTTACCAGTGCCAAGCGGGGTAAGCCATCCCACGCCAGTCACCACAACTCTTCTTTTCATGTATACCTTTCTAACATAACACGATAAACACGGACCCTATGTAAGTTATCGCATAAGATCCGTGTTTATAATAGTGTCCTGGCAATTAGGCATTTGTATGTGCTTTAATATAATCGATCGCTTGTCCTACCGTCTGCAATTTCTCCGCTTCTTCATCAGGTATTTCGATATCAAATTCTTCTTCGAGCGCCATGACCAGCTCTACCGTGTCCAAAGAATCTGCTCCCAGATCATTGATAAAACTGGCGTCATTGGTAACCTCTTCCGGATCTACTCCCAACTGCTCGATGATAATTTCTTTAACCTTGTCCTCAGCTGACATTGACTACCTCCTACTTGAGATTTTATTGCCTACATGAAATTCATGACCATTCCGCCGTCCACCACAACCACTTGTCCCGTTATATAATCAGAGTCCGGTCCGGCCAGGAACAAAACAGCCTTAGCCACATCTTTTACTTCGCCAAATTTAGCCAGAGGGATACGTTTTAACATTTCTTCTTTGACCGCCGCCGGCAATACATGGGTCATAGCGGTCTGGATAAAACCGGGAGCCACTGCGTTCACATTTATATTACGGGAAGCTAATTCCTTGGCGGCGCTCTTAGTTAAAGCTATTACGCCTGCTTTACTGGCAGCGTAATTAGCTTGCCCGGCATTGCCGGCTAGGCCGATAATAGAAGCAATATTTACAATTTTACCGCTTCTGGCTTTAATCATTGGCCGGGTAACTGCTTTCAGGCAATTGAAAGTGCCTTTTAAATTAATGCTTATCACCAGGTCCCATTCTTCTTCTTTCATGCGCAAAAGCAGGTTATCTTTTGTGATACCCGCGTTATTTACTAATATATCTATTTTACCGAATTTGTCAAGGATTTTATTAACCATTTCGTCGATTTCGACGCTCCTGGAAACATCAACTTTCAAAGCCATAGTTTTCCGTCCCAGAGCCGCTAACTCCTGAGCTGCTTTTTCAGCTTGTTCCAGATTAACATCCACGACGGCAAGATCAGACCCTTCCTGAGCTAAAGCAGTGGCAATTTCTTGGCCAATGCCTTGCGCCGCGCCAGTTACAATAGCTACCTTACCAGCTAATTTCAAATTGCATCACCCCCAATTCTAAAGCAAATTATAAATTCTAATACAACCCATAAAACCAGACTTTCCAGTACCAGCCTTTGGGATCATAGCAATAGGCAGCGCCATAGTTCTTGACTATTTTCCTGATAATATTTTTTGGCCTCGTTTTTCTTCCCTTTGCTCATCATTTCCGCTGCCAGGGGTCAGGTCTAATTAAAAAAAATCACCCCTTCAGTAGGTGAATGAAGTGCTGATCATCTTTAAATATTACTCGCCGGTCTATCCCCCGGCTAATTAGATGATATATTGCTCCCGCGTATTCTATTCTTAATGGTCTAGACATAGTTGATTTATAACATATTTCAAATATTGTGTCAATAAATTAGCCCTGCCCCAAAATGAACTAGCTGTAGCTTAATCCTCAAAAATGCGTGAAAGCCGTATTTTTAACAATGTCCACGACGAGAGTGAAGGAGCAATTACTTGCAAAAACGAAAATTCTCGGGTAGACGCAGTTTTTTGATTTTGCGCAAAGCCTGCTGGAATTCTTTGCGATAATGATAATCCTTGGGAAGAAGCAAAATGTTTTGAGGTCCACGATTGCTCAATTTTGCCGGCAGAACTAGAAAATCCGTGCGAATCGTATCCAGAGTAACGGCCTGGTAATCTTTGGGCAAACACAACCTTTTGAACCAGTGGACGATATGGGCAGAAAACAAAAGCAACTGGAAGAATGCCACATTGGCTTTCCAGGAGTTGCTGGGGATTTTACCCAAACCTTTCTTCGACAGTTTGGAGGCGAATTTGGCCTATGTCTCGACGAGGGGGCTGTCAAAACGTTAAAAGTGTAGTGCCAGGAATAACCTCGATATATCTTGACAAACGACGGTAATGAGATGTAAGATAGTGCTGTTCCTAAAGGAGGCAGCATGTTTTTACGGGTCAAGAAGAGTTCCGGGCGTGAATATCTGCAAATAGCGGAGAGCCAGCGGGCAGGCGCGAAAGTTCGGCAACGAGTAATTGGCACGATTGGACGGGTTGAAGAACTTCAAGAAAAAGGGCCCATTGATCAACTACTGAGGTCGCTGGCGAAATACTCTGAACGAGCTTTATTGCTTTTGTCTGGGGTAAGTGACCCTGACGCAGAAATTAAGAAAGTTGGAC
>JACRDM010000130.1 GCA_016218565.1 Elusimicrobiota bacterium
GTAGTTGCAGTTACTGAAACTGATTGTTCAGACACATTGCCAGCCGCGTCATAAGCAGAGACCGTGTAAGAATAGGTAGTGGAAGGAGAAAGACCGGTGTCAGAATAGGTGGTACCAGAAGTTACAGTGGCGATTTGAATACCTCCACGATAGACTTTGTAGCCAGCCACTCCGACATTGTCAGTGGAAGCGGTCCAGGAAAGATTGATCTGGGTGGAAGAAATAGCTGTGGCAGTAAGGTTAGCGGGAACCGTAGGTGGAGTGGTGTCTGGTGGAAGAGAAACCGTGCTTATCTCATAAACATGAGCTTGATAGGGACTAAAGCTGTCAGTAAAGCTTGGGCTTCCGGGAGGCAGAGTGCGGCTTTCATTGTAGACCGTAATCAAAGTCGGGGTTTGCGCCCAAGTAAAAGTGGCAGCGGCGGTGCTATTAGTGTAATTTGAGGCAATGAGATAACCTTTGTTATTAGCGAATTTAACCCGCGTATGTATTGATGGATTGCTATTGCTAACCAGCAAATCTGGACGGTCTAAGCTGGAAAGAGCAGGCTGCAGGGAATTGAGTTCAACAAGAACATTCTTTAGCCGTGTGAAATACTCAACTTTTTCATCACACCACCCGGAACAAACCCAGGCCAATGCCCTGACACCAATACTCCAGTAAAATAATCCGTTTGCGCCTTCGGCAATGGCCATATAGCTCATATTGCGCAATTCCTGCTGGGTGGGCCACGAACTGGCCGCAGTAGTCTTGAAAAATTGGAGGACCATGGCAATCGGCCTGCTGTTTTTAACTGCTTCTTTGGAAGTTTTGGTCCAATCCGCCACTAGATTCAGTTTATACGCTGCCGGATCGGTGCCGGTTATGGGATATGGATCCATACCCAAGAGATCAATCGTGTCCCGCCAGTAATATAATTCGTTGGGATACATGCCTGTTCCAAAAGTAATTCCGTCGGGTTTGAAAGCTTTTAGGCGTAGGGCGTCGTTAAATACTGGTAGAGCTAATTCTGAAATGCCCTCGTCCATAGTATAGAAGCCGGCCAAGCCAGGATGGGCAGACAAAGTTGAAAGATAAACATCGTCGGTCAAAACCTTATTGTAAATAGTTTTGTTATAAGTTCTACCGGAACAATTTGCGCTCTGTAAAAAATTAATCCCATGCCGCTGGAGAATATTCATCATGAGATTGAGGGACGGGGCGGGTGAGCTATTATACCAATAATTTAGATAAGAATTTATCGGCAGGTTGCCCATCCGGCGACTGCCGGCGTCAGAAAAAAGCATGTCCTCCCAAGCGCTTTCGCTCGACAAATAATTCAACCCGGAATCATATACTCCCAAGAGAAACTTTGGCTGCCCCCTAAACAGAATCTGACTATTTTCGTTAAACGACATCGCCATATTGGCGCGAGTAGCGCCGGAAACTTTGGAAATGCGATAAGGGGGGTATTCGTAAACCGCCTGACTGTCTTTGATGAGCCTAAAACGGGCCAAATAAGTCCGGCCATTACTTAATGCTGAACCACTTAAAGCAGCGATAAAGTTGGCTGAAGCCGGAAAGGTTTGAGATGTAACTTGGGAGCCGCTGGCTTCGTCAACTATGGAAATCTCCACTTGCCAGTCGGACATGGCAGTGCCGGCAGGAGGATTGACTGTCACGTCAAACTTCAAAGTCTGGGACTGGTCGTCAAACAAATAGCCGCGGTAATTAGGATAGAGCATAAAAACTTCCAAGGGGAATGCCATTTCCTCCCGTAGTTCTAAATCGTCAAACCAGGCCGTGCCCGGCGGATTGGCATATGGATAAATTGAGAACGCGGCAGTCATATCATTGGTAACTACCAGGCTTTCCGCGCTTAAGTATTGCCAGTCGCTATCACCTTTAATGAGTTTGGTCTTTCCCCCACCGCCAGGCTTGCCCCAGACACTCGGAGCCAAACCAAAACGGACTCCCGACCCTTCCAAGCCCTGCAATTTGACCCAGCCACCGATGCGGTAAATGCCCTTTTTGATATCCAACTTTTGCGTGGCATGAGAGCTTGACTGGCCATTGACCATCTTAAGACTGTTGCTGGGGGTTTTGGAAACTGTATTGTCCAAAGTAAAAGAGGAACCCATAGTCCAGGGCGCAGTGCCGCTCTCAAAACCCGGGTTAGCAAGCAGGTTTGGGCCGATGGCGCGGACCGGAAGCCACATCAAGCCGCCAGCAATCAATCCATTGACAGGAGCAGGAGGCAAGGCAGCGTTAAACTCTTCTGCATCCGCAGCGCTACTACAGCCTATATCATCAGGATAATCTGTTTTGCCGTCAAGGTCGTTATCTAAGCCGTCATTGCACTGACTGGCAAAGGAATCTCTAGAAAAGAGTAAAGTTACGATAATAAAGAAGAGTATGAAGAAAATCCCTTTTGAAATTTGATATAAATTTGTCCTTTTCATCTTACCGCTCCTTATCCCTCCCACACGGATGGGACACCCGCACAATTCCGATTAGTGCGGGGTGTCCACCGGGAACTTATCTCTCAGCCCAATCGCTCGGCTGGGCAGTTGAATTTTGTTGACTACATAACACTTCTGTGTTATCATTTTTGTTGAGGTGAATAGTATGAAATCTAAAAAAATCGAAACTATCAAGAAAAGTTACCATCGCGAATGGCTGCTTATTTCTCTGGATAAAGTAGACGAATCTACCACCACCCCCATATCGGGTAAACTTATTAGCCATAGTCCACACAGAGAAGATATCTATCGGCTTTTGCTTAAGCCGCCAAAAGGTAAGAAGCTGCTGGTTGAGTTCTCTGAAGATACCTTCCCTGAAGGCTACGCTGCAGCATTTTAAAATATGCCTTCGTTTCCGTTTGATGCCACGAAAAGTATTATTATTTGCCACGTAGAGATAAGCGGTCCTAAAACAGAATTTTCTCTCAAGATGGCTGTGGATACGGGTGCTACTTATACCGCTATCCCACTGGAAGCCGCGGTAGGCATTGGTTGTTCTCCCTTGCGTTTCTCGCGTAAGATTGAAATTACTATGGGTGGCAGCATTGAATATGTACCGTTTATTATTATCCCAAAAATCAGGGCGTTCGGAATAGAACTTAAAAACTTTCCTGTAATATGTCACAATCTTCCACAAACGAGTCCGGTAGAAGGTTTGCTTGGTCTTAATTTCCTTGAAGGAGCAAAAATAATTATTGATTTTACGAAACATGTTATGCGTACTCCCTAAATAATTATTCTGGATATCTGGGAGAAAAGCTCTTGTCCCGGGTCCCCGAATAACCGGATCACTTATTCGCGGCTCACCTGATAACCGGATAACCTCTCCTGAATGTTTTTTCATCTCTACCCCTCCACCGGGAACTTATCAATCAAGCCCACCGCGTATTGGATGGGCAATTTTAATCCAGTATCCCTGTTAACTTAGTTTCTATTTTTTGTTTATCCTCTGTAGTAATAAT
This sequence comes from Elusimicrobiota bacterium, assembly GCA_016218565.1. Classification (GTDB taxonomy): domain Bacteria; phylum CAYTYR01; class UBA6262; order UBA6262; family UBA6262; genus UBA6262. The sequence continues at coordinate 3,464 of JACRDM010000130.1, forward strand.
CAACCTCAAGGTAATTTTTGTCTTCCCCAATACTATTCCATAAATCACGCCTTTCTTTGAATTCAATCTGATCGTAGGCGGCAGCCTCTGGCCTTTTGCTAATTGCCA
>JACRDM010000131.1 GCA_016218565.1 Elusimicrobiota bacterium
AAAGAATATTGATCTTAATAAAGCTTACTTGAGCCATCTTGAGACTAGGGTGGATATCAAGAAGATACGCCAGCGGAACATGAGGCTAGTCATTGATCCTCTTTATGGCGCTGGACAGGGCTGCCTGGAAACATTACTATCCAGAGGATCTCTTAAAATAATCTCTATTAATAGCTGCTATAACCCTTTATTCGGCGGTATCCATCCTGAGCCAATAGCTATAAATCTTAATGATTTAATTTGTGCTGTGAAAAAGAATAAGGCGGATATTGGCATTGCTCTGGATGGGGATGCTGACCGGATAGGTTTAGTGGATAGCCAGGGCTTTTTTGTGAATTCCCACCAGATTTTTTCACTGCTGTTGTTACATTTAATTAGAAATAAAAAGAAGAAAGGATCAGTAGTCAAGACTATTTCTGGAACCTGCTTGATCGAGCGTATTTGCCAGAAATATAATTTGAAATTATATGAAACTCCGATCGGCTTTAAATATATTGGTGACATTATGCTGAAAGAAAAAGTTCTTATTGGAGGGGAAGAAAGTGGTGGCATTGGTTTCAGCGGCCATATTCCGGAACGCGATGGCTTATTGAGTGCCTTGTACATGCTGGAAATGATGGCGGTGACTGGCCAAAGCCTGGTAGCCTTGAAGAATGAGCTTTTTTCTGAATTTGGTGTATCCTGTTATGATCGCCTCGACCTGAAATTAGGTCAGACCCAGCAGCAGCACATTAATAAGAAAGAATTTTCCAGGCAAATAGTCAATCATAGCTCATCATTATTGGCCATAAAAGAAATAAAAGATTACGATGGGGTCAAGATAATGTTTGAAGATTCCAGCTGGCTGCTGCTGCGGCCTTCCGGCACTGAGCCAGTGGTGCGGGTTTACGCTGAGGCAGACTCCCAGGACAAGGTTAAAAAACTGATTGACACTGGCCGTAAATTAGTGTATAAAATAAAAACTTAACGAATTACGCGAATGACCGCGAATAACCCGAATAAAGCATTCGAGATAGGCGCTTCTTTTAAAGTTCATTTGGTACTTAAATTAGGGGTTTTCATGAAAGCAATGGTCATGGCGGCAGGGGCAGGAACACGCTTGCGGCCGCTTACTCATTTTATTCCCAAACCAATGATTCCTATTGTCAATAAGCCGGCCCTGGAACATACCCTGGAACTGCTTAAAAAACATGGCTTTGACGAAATCGTCGTCAATCTGCATTCCTATCCTGAAATGATCAAAAATTATTTCGGAGAGGGACAACGTTATGGGATCAAGATTCATTATTCGCAAGAGAAAATACTACTGGGAACCGCCGGGGGAGTGAAAAGAGCCGGGAAATATTTTAATAGTACTTTTGTAGTAATGAGCGGCGACGGCCTCACTGATATTGATCTAACCCCCGTGTTGGAGTTCCATAAAAAGAAAAAATCCTTGGCGACCATGGTCTTAAAGAAAGTAGACGCGCGTTTTGATTATGGCGTGACCTTAATTGATCAGTATAACCGCATTGAAAAATTTATTGAAAAGCCGGCTTGGAGCGACGTTTTTGCCAACACCGTCAATACCGGCATTTATGTTTTCGAACCGGAAATATTTAATTATATCCCAAAAAACAAATTTTTTGATTTTGGGCATGATGTTTGGCCCTTATTACTGGCCAGAAAACAGCCGATCTTTGGTTTTGAAATGAATTCGTACTGGTGCGATATTGGGAATCTGCCAGAGTATAAACGGGCTGAGAAGAATGCCTTAGCCGGCGCTGTAAAAGTAAAGATCCCCGGCCAGGTAAAGAATAAGAATGTCTGGGTGGGTGAGAATACGTTTATTCATCCTCAGGTAAGAATTAGCGGGCCGGTAGTGATCGGTAGTAACTGCCAAATAGAAAAAGGCGTGACCATAGACAGCTTCACCACCATCGGGAATAATAATATAATTGAAGAGGGGGCGGCGCTCAGCGATTGTATCCTGTGGGCCGGTGTGCACGTGGCTAAAGGAGTGCAGCTGCGTGATTGCGTCATTGGTAACCAGGCCAGGATCAGCGAGAATATATCAGTGTTTGAAGGTTCGGTCATTAATATAGATGAGAAAAAATAATAAAAACTCACGAAAGTTCGTTTTTGATTACACAGATTTAAAAAGAGAGATTACACAGATTAAATGCGTGAAGCGCTTGAAATCGGTGTAGTCGTACTTAAGAATCGGTGTAATCAGGCTGAACGTAGTGAAGCCAAAGGGAGGAAGTTGATGTTTAAAAAGGATTTTGTTTTTACCAGTGAAAGCGTAACTGAAGGCCATCCGGATAAGGTTTGTGACCAGATTTCCGATGCCGTGGTGGATGAGATTTATCGTTTGGATCCGCCCAACAAAAATAATTTCCGCAGCCGGGTAGCTTGTGAAACGTATATTACTGTTGGTCTGGTGATCGTTGGTGGAGAAATAACCACTTCAGCTTATGTTGATCTGCCGCAATTGGTGCGGGGCGTCATCAAGGATATAGGATATACTGACGGTAAATATGGTTTTAATTATGAAACCTGCGCTATTCTGAATGCCATTGGCAAACAATCACCAGACATAGCCCAGGGGGTAGGGCGTAAAGGTAAAGTGATTGGCGCTGGCGACCAGGGACTGATGATCGGTTATGCCTGCAATGAAACCCCGGAATTGATGCCCCTGCCTATAATGCTGGCCCATAGCCTTTCCAGAAGATTAGCTGAAGTAAGGAAAAAGAAGATCCTGTCGTACTTAGGCCCTGATGGGAAATCCCAGGTGACGGTGCGCTATGAAAACAAGAGGCCGGTGGCGGTGGATAAAATAGTAGTATCCAGCCAGCATATTGAAGAAGCCCTGGATAAGAAGTCAAATAATATGGCTAACTGGGCTAAAGAGGAGATTATCGAGGCGATCATTAAACCGGTTATCCCCGCTCGATTGCTGAATAATTTTAAATGGAAAGAGGATTGTTTCATTAATCCTACTGGCAGGTTCCTGATCGGCGGGCCGCAATCTGATACTGGCATGACCGGCCGCAAAATAATCGTGGATACATATGGCGGAATGGCGGCCCATGGCGGCGGAGCGTTCTCTGGTAAGGATGCTACCAAAGTAGACCGCAGCGCAACGTATATGGCCCGTTACCTAGCCAAGAATGTGGTAGCCAGTGGACTGGCTGAGAGATGTACCGTCCAATTAGCCTATGCCATCGGTGTGGCTGAACCAGTCAGTGTGATGGTGGATACCATGGGTACCAGCAAGGTTGATGAAGCTAAAATTGAAAAAGCGGTAGTAAAAAACTTCCGGCTGGATCCGCGCGGTATTATTGATTCACTGGAATTGTTCAGGCCGATCTTCCGGAAGACTGCCAGCTATGGCCATTTTGGCCGCACTGAAAGCGAGTTCACCTGGGAGCGGACAGACAAGGCTGAAG
>JACRDM010000133.1 GCA_016218565.1 Elusimicrobiota bacterium
ACCGCCGCCTTTTTCTGTCGGTTCAAGAACAAGATGGACATGGTTCGTCATTAACACATAGTGGTATAGTTTAAATCCGTATCTTTCCTTATACTTCTGCAATATCTCAATATACTTCTCATAGTCTTTTTCTTCCTTAAAAACATCCTGACGGTTATTTCCTCGTGTCAGCACATGATAAATATATCCAACAGGCGCTGTTCTCGCTGCTCTTGTCTTGGCATGGGCAAAATGTATCATATCTTGTCTGCCTTGTCAATAAAATAGAACCGTCCCCTTTATTCCTTATTCCTATGGCGTAAGGTATTTCAGTAGTACCGCAGAAACGCAAAATAATAACGCAAAGGCGCAAAAAAAGCAATTACCGCAAAAACAGAAAATTATCTTATTATCAGGGTATCAATGTTTTTATCTCTTGAAAAAGGGCGGTAAGTGTGATATATATAATAAAATTATGAAGATGATTAAAATCCATTTTTTAAGCTCGTTAGATGACGCTCGGGGTGCGATTGAGCTTGCGAAGCACTTTAGTGTGATCTGTTTGCCAGATGATATATACGAGGTGCCTGAAGAAGCGATTAGTGTCTTGGATAAAATAGGAATTTCTCCTCAAATTTTACAAACTGAAGGATTTGATAATGCCCTTGAAACGTTACGAGCGATACGAGGTTCTTCTTCCACTTAAATATAATGATGGCACTCCAATAGAGCCAGAAAGATTTCAGGAAACCCGGCGAGAGCTTGTCAAAAAATTCGGGGCTATTACTATGGACATACAGCCTATGTCCGGAATATGGGTTCATGGGGGGTATGAATACCATGACGAGATGATCCGTTTTGTTGTGGATACCAAGAGTTCACCTGAGGCGGACCAGTTCTTTTCTGATTTAAAAGCCCGATTAAAAGAGCGTTTTCAGCAAATAGAAATATGGATTACTGCTACCCCTATTAGGATACTTTAACCACCTGAATCTCTTTTTTGGGTTGCGAACAAATTCACCCTGTGATGGGGCTATAAGAAACCGGGGGCTATAGGCTGGCTAGGCTATGGCTATAAGAAACCGCTTTTGGGCTATAAGAAACCGTTTTTGAATGTCAAATGTCAGATTTTTAAATAAAATTATAGGCAGAAAATGAGAATATTTCAAGCTCAAAAGAATATTTCAAGCTTAAAATCCCCCCAAATTGTCTCTGTGGGGAGAAGTCGAGTTGAAACTTGTCTCGTAGAGATCATTCAAGATAATGATAGATAATATCGGCTACATTATATCTCAGATAGCCGTATTCTCTTTCATACCTCTTATCGTATACATTGAGAAATGATTCGTAATTTGCCTCGATAAGTTTATATAAATCTGACGATGGGCAGATATTATCTTATGCCTCCAGACTTTGATATAGAGTCCTACCTTCAAAAGGGCTGGCGCATAGTGCGCTATGGAAGGTCTGTTGATGTAATGCTGAAGTTCTCTAAGGATGTTGCCCGGTGGATAAAACGGAAGAAATGGCATCCAACACAGTCAATAGAAGACCAGAAAGACGGCTCATTGATTCTTAAGGTAAAGCTAAAAGGCCCCGAAGAAATAAAACGCTGGTCATATAACTGGGCGCCGCACTGCGAAATCCTCTCCCCGCCAGAACTCAGAAAAGAAGCGGCAGAGGAGATAAGGAAATAGGGTAGGGTGTATGGGAAATGATAGTTGCTATTTATTCCAAAAAGTGGCAATATTTAATTATCATATAGGAGATGAGTAGTGACATTTGATTTAGAAAAGACAATTAGATATTGGCTTGACGGTTCTGCTTATGACCTTGAGACAGGAAAGAAGCTCTTGGAATCAAAAAGATTTCCGTATGCCCTTTTCTTTGGCCATCTTGCTATTGAAAAACTATTAAAAGCCCTTGTAGTAAAGACCACTAAAGAACATGCCCCTTATACTCACTCACTAACCTTCCTTATAAGTAAAACTAAAATTGACGCACCTGATCTAATTGTTGATCAACTTGCAGAGTATATGGAATTTCATTTAGAGGCAAGATACCCTGACGAAAAAAAGGATTTCTATAAAAAATGCACCGAAGAATTTGCTCATAAAAAATTTGCAGAAATGGAGGAGGTCTATAAATGGTTGACCCAAAAATTAGAGGAGTAGTTGCAAAGTTTATAGAAGTCCTCATCAAAAAAGGAATTCGTGTGGATAGAGTCATTCTTTATGGTTCTTTTGCCACAGGCAAAATTCATGAAGGGAGCGATATAGATATTGCAGTAGTTTCCCCTGATTTTGGAAAAGACCGGTTTGAAGAAGGGAAAATGCTGTTTCAGTCTGCGTGGAGGATAGACCCAAGAATTGAACCCGTGCCTATTTCCTCAGAGTCCTATAAGAACGATACTTGGGTGCCGCTTATATATGAAATACGGCAAAAGGGTATTGAACTTAAGGTGGCATAAAGGTTTTAAAATAGTTGATTTCATGGCTAAGAGAAAATTTATAAGGGCAATCAGTGCTGCCTGCTGATATAATGTATTACTCGCCTACAGAATGGGAAGAAGGCAATTCACTTATAATAAATCAGGCAAAAGAGGAAGGGATTGTTTATAGCTGAACTATTATATGCGAAATTCGAGCAATATAGGCGAAAAGATGAATGATCTTGTTGTCTCATATAGACAGAAGCATAATGGCATGAGCTGGTCGACGTCCAGGTCAATAGCTCTTGCTACAGTTACTGCCTTGGTAAGGAATAAGGAATATAAAAAATGGCCTGTCTGCGTGTAACGCACAGGCAGATTTGACAAACGTGATATTGAATTTCAATTGGCGGCATAGACTAAAAATCTAACCGTACAGGTCGAAATATTTCGACCGCCGCTACGCGACGGTAAAGGGTAAAAGGGTAAAAGAGAAAAGGGTTACTTTTTAGTCCTGACGCAACGAAATCCCACACCAACGTACCTGCTCCCGGGATCGTTCCTGAAGCGGTACGCGCAGCGGGCATACACCTGATTGAGGTACCAGGAACCGCTCCGCAGCACTGGCAAGTTACCCTCGCGTTTTTCTGATAGCCTATAGGCTTCACTTAATTTTCCTTGAGCAAGTAATTCCTGCACTTCCCTGTCAAATATGAAATCCCATTGGTTCAGTTTGGTTTTATAATCTGTTTGCGTCCACTCCCAAACATTACCAGATAGATCATACACCTCTTCCGGGGTACATCCCTCAAGGAAAATCCCTACGGCTGATGTCTTGCCGATTTCGGTTTCACTCGTATTGCATCTTTTATTTTCCCACTCATCCCAGGAATACTTCCGGCCAATTTTGCCAGCCGCTGCCGCCTGCCATTCCTGCTCGGTGGGTAACTGATACTTATATCCATCTCTCTGGGTTTCTGTAAGCCAGTGGCAAAAGGCATCCGCTTCGTACCAACATACTCCCACCACCGGGGCATTGGGGCAATTCCATTGCCTATCGTAGCAAAACCGGGGACATTTAGCCCTGGCGCTTTCCAACCATTTCCGGCCTTCTTCGCTCCAATAAGCCGGGGTCTCATAGCCCCGGCCCTGGTCAATAAACTTTTTATACCAACTATTGGTTACCGGATACTGGCTTATCTCAAAGGGTTTTATTTCCACCTCACCAAGACCTTCAAGTTTATATTTTCCGCCTCTAATGGTTACAAATTCCTCCAGATTCCGGGGATCGCCCAACCAGCCCAGAATCTCTCCCGCATCCGCCCATACCTTGGCCTCGGCTTTAGACTTGAATATCTCCTGCAAGCGGGTTTGAGCTAATTCAATTACTTGGGGTTCTCTCCGGCTTCGGGGGATGTCTTGAAGCGATTTAGAGGCTAGTCGCCACCGATTAAAGGGAGGGGCATCGAAACTACTTAACTGTGTTTCCACCAGTTTATTGGCCCATTTCTTATTATCAATACTTAAATAGCCTATATACAACTCTAGGACTTCATTGTACCATTCATTACTCCAGTAATCTTTCACAGCAGCCACATAGTCTGTCTCGTGATCCACTATGTATCTGGCACACAGGAATTCCTGGAAGGTTAAATGCCAGAAACTGTATTGCCCGTCATCAAATTTCAACAATCCACAGTTGGCCTCAATATGATCAAAGGTTTTCTCCAACTTGCGGCGATATGGGAATTTATCCTCTTCGGCTTTTTGTGGGAAAACCCGGCCCAGAATATCAACCGCGGCTCTTTTATCTATTCCTTTGACCCGATTCTTCTGCATGACAAAAGCCATGGTCATTAAAAATTCAACAACCTTTTCCTGGTCTTTAAGCAATTCATTCTCTTTGAAAATCCTATAGCTAAATCTATACAAAAGGTTGTCTATAATTTTTTTGTACAGTTCCGCCCGCTGGCCGGGAAGTTCACGTTCTTCATGGTACAGTATGCAAACAGCCGTCAACATTAAGGGAGTATCTATAAGTTGAGCCACCCTGGGATGGGAGTTTATTTCTCCGATCATGTCAAAGGCAGTCTTTTTCCCTTGCTGGGATTTAAAGCCGTAAATATGCTTAAACCAATTATTTATGAAGCCATCTACTTGTTCCGGATTAAGTTGGTGAATTTTTATATGCTTATCCCCGAAACGGTCAATAGCCGTGGTGTCTATGCTGTGGGGCCTGCCGGATAACACCATTTTGGCGCACTTGTATTGCAGACGAAAATCGGCCAGGGAATTAACCACCAGGCTTCTTTTAATTGGCTCAATCTCATCCAGGCCGTCAATCAGGAAAATGGCTTTGCCAGCCTGACAGTAGCTTTTTATGGTCTCAATGCTGAGTATTGGAAACCCAGTAATGTTTCCAGAAATGTGCCCTGGAAACAGTCGGCAATCTGCCCTCCATTTGGATATAATTTTCCCAGTTACAGCGGATTTTATCTGCATCCAATGCATCCCCCAGACGCATTAATACAGCCAAAAGAAGCATTTTAGCTCCATCGCGGCAGTCAGGTATCCGGCGGTCTTTCAATTCACAATAACTACGAAAGTTGCCGTCAGAATGAGCCATGCTGATTTTGGCTATGGCATCTACCACCAGGCAATCTATACCCCCCAGCCCCAAATCCGGCAAATCAGTATATCGTTCTTCAGCCTGGTTGCAGATGTTTTTGATCATGCAGGAGCTTATTTCGGCATGCTTTCCCCTTATTTTTTCCAGAGCATCATAGGAAAAGGGAATCTTCTCATTCCGGCTAATACCGGCTACCTTCTTCAATAAATCGGGCTGAACACATTGCATACCCGTATCATGCAGGTATGCCGCAGCTTGCAGGATAAAGCATTCCACAGGTTTTAGTTGTAAATCCTGCCCCCTTAAAAGCTGAGCCAGATTTTCAATTATATTTTCTGAATGTTTTATCCCATGTTCTGTATAATGGTAATGATGCGGTTCCTTCCATAGCTTGGCACAGGCTTCCTTTATTTTTCTTAATGTGTCTTCATATCTCCCCAGTTTATGTAGTGGCATTTTCGCACCTTTAGGTTAAAGGATAGTTTTTACCCTGCCCGGACGTTCGCATATACGCTACCAGCCCGGGCAGGGCGGTTTTTATTTCGGTTGACCCGAGAGGGCCAACGCAGGAGCAAGGCCTGGACTTAAATAATGCACACCCTTGTCTTCCTTGAAAGATAAGGCTCCGACATTATTCAAATCTGCTTTAAGTCCTGACGCCACGAAATCCCACATCATTGAACCTGCTCTCGGGAGCGAACCTGTAGCGGTCAGCGCAGCGGGCATACCCCCGAAAGTCGAGCCAGGAACCGCCCCGCAGCACCCTCCAATCTTTATCCTTGTCATACCAGCTATCCGTCCATTCCCAGACATTGCCAGATAAATCCGCTATGCTGGTATCCGGCGTACAACCTTTAAGAAAGACACCTACAGCTGATGTTTTACCAATTTTAGCGCCATCATAGTTGCATCTGTTCTCCTGCCATTTGCCCCAGGCGTATTCCCGGCCTTCTTTACCGGCGGCCGCCACCTCCCATTCTTCTTCCGTAGGCAAATGGTAGGTATGCCCATCCTTTCTGATTTCGGTCAGCCATCTGCAGAAGGCATCCGCCTCATACCAGCTTACCCCCACTACCGGGGCATTGGGGTATTTCCATTTGCGCTCATGCCAATAGCCAGGGCCTTCGGCTCTATTTTTCTTGAGCCACTTTTTCCCCTCTTGACTCCAATATTCCTCTTTTTGGTAGCCTCCGGCCTGGATAAATTTAGCATACCACTGGTTGGTTACCGGGTATCGGCCCATCTCAAACGCCTTGATGTCAATTGACCGGCCTTGAACCGGATATGCCCCCGCTTCAATTTCTACAAACTCTTCCAAGTCCCGGGGATCGCCCAGCCACCCCAGAATCTCCCCCGCATCCGCTAGTATCCTGGGATCTTCGGTTTTTTCCCATGTCTCCTGTAAACATTTTTGTGCGATAGCTATGGTTGACTTATCCCGCATATTCGGCTGAATATCCAGTAAGGCCCTGGCCGCCAACCGCCAGCGTTTAAAGGGAGGGTTTCCCGGTTTTTTCAGTTCATCCCCCACTAGCCCATTGGCTTCGGCCCGGCTGGTATTGCTTAAGTGGCCGATAAATAATTCTATCACTTCGTCATACCAGTCATCATCCCAATACCCAGCAATGGCCTGGGCATAATCCCGCATACGCATGTGCACCACTATTTCCCTGGCGGCCAGAAATTCCTGAAAGGTTAAGTGCCAGAAGCTGTATTCGCCGTTTTCCAGTTTCAGCAAGCCGCAGTTTTGCTCTATACGGTTAAATTCCTCATCCAATCTTAGCTCATATTGACGCGGGGATTCGTTTTCCGCCTTAGGATTGGTAAGTGTTAATATTTCAATGGCCAAGGTTTTGTCAAAATTCCGCGCCCGTTTTTTATGAGTTTCAAAAGCCAGCATCATAAGTGAGTCCAGCACGACTATAGGGTCATCAAATCTTTTGTATATCAGGCTATTGATAAATTTATCATACAACTCCGCCCGCTGTTCCGGCAGTTGTTTGTCGTAATGGTAAAGGATGCAGGCCGCAGTCAGCATTAAAGGGGTAGTGATTAGCTCCTCAACATCTTGAGGGATCAGGCTCAATGTCCCGCAAGAATCTAAACTTAATTTCCCGTTCCAGCTTGGCCCAATCCCTGGCCGGGCTTTTCCCCTTGCCTATGCTGGCAAAGTCTATTAGCTTGGG
>JACRDM010000132.1 GCA_016218565.1 Elusimicrobiota bacterium
GCATATCAATTTCACATTGGCCTGCAGTAGCAACCTCATGATGATGCACCTCAATGCCAATGCCTGCCTTAATCATTGCCAAGATTATCTTACTCCTTAAATCCTGTAAAGAGTCATGAGGCGGAACCGGAAAGTATCCTTCCTTACAGCGTGGTTTATAACCTAAGTTTGGCTTCTCATCCCGGCCTGAATTCCATTCGCCTTCGATAGAATCGATAAAATAGTAACCGGCGTTTTCCGTCTGGTCAAAGCGGATATCATTAAAGATAAAAAACTCCATCTCCGGGCCCCAGTAACTTGTATCAGCAATCTTGGTGTTCCTTAGATACTCTGCCGCCTTCTTGGCCACATAACGGGGGTCACGGCTATAAGCTTTTTTAGTCAGAGGGTCATAGATATCGCAGATAATACTTAATGTGGGCACCTCACAAACTGGATCAACTATGGCAGTAGTAGGGTCTAACATCAAAATCATATCTGACTCTTGAATTTTCTGAAACCCTCTAATTGACGAACCGTCAAAACCAATACCTTCTGCCCAAATACTTTTTACTGGATCATCAATCTCCGATAATTCAGTGGCGGGAATAGAAAAGTGTTGCCAAAGTCCTGGCAGGTCATTGAATTTCAGGTCCACAATTTGAATATTATTCTCCTTGATAAGTTTTGAGATATTCTGGATACCCTTCTCGCTAACCTTTCCATTCCAACGTAACTGCGTCTGAGCTTTCCCTCTGGTTGTCTTCTTTCTTTCCGCCATCGTTTCTTCTCCTTTCTTAACGTTCGCTCCGCTCAAAGAGCAATCTCTCCCTTTTCGCCTGTGCGGATCCTGATTGCCTCATCTATAGCAGAGACAAATATCTTTCCATCACCTATTTCTCCGGTCTTGGCATTTTCTATTATAGCCTTGGTTATACGCTCTACATCTTCATTCTTAACTACCATCTCTATCTTTAGCTTGGGCAAAAGCTCCAGTCTATACTTCTCTCCCCGCCATTGCTGAACTACTCCTTTTTGTTTACCATGGCCTTCGATTTCGGTAATCATTAAACCAGAGTATCCTACTTTTTCTAAGGCACGCCGCACTGCCTCGAGCTTCGCCGGACGGATAATGGCCTCAATCTTTTTCACGATTTACCTCCCATCTTATTCTTTAAGCCCCAGAAAAGAATACGTGGGTTTTCTTTCCAAAAATTCCGGATAAGCCGCGTTGCCGTGCTCTCCAATATCCAAGCCTTCGATTTCCTCTTGCAGACTCACCCGAATACCCATGACGGTTTTCAATATAGCCCAAGCAATGAGAGAAACAATAAATGTATATACGGCAACGCTAATAACACCGGTTAATTGAGCAAGAAATAACTTAAGACCTCCTCCATAGAATAAACCATCGCCAGTAGCTACGCCGGCAATTTTATCCTGAGCGAATAAACCCACGCATAATGTTCCAAAAACGCCGTTTACCAGATGGACCGAGAGAGCACCCACCGGGTCATCAATCTTTAGTTTGTCAAAACCGATAACTGCCAAAACCACCAATATCCCGGCAATCAAACCAATAATTATGGAACTCCCTACGCTGACAAAGGCACAAGGTGCCGTTATCGCCACCAGCCCCGCCAGACATCCGTTTAAGGTCATACCCAGGTCAGGCTTTCCTAATAAAATCCAGGAGACCATGATGGCACTCAGTATCGCTGCTGCTGCTGCCATATTAGTGGTAACGACCACGTGGCTAATTGCCTGTGGATCCGCCATCATAGTTGAACCCGGATTAAATCCAAACCAGCCAAACCAAAGCACAAACGTCCCTAAGGTAGCTAAGGAGAGGTTGTGCCCGGGAATGGGATTGATTCTACCATTACTATATTTACCAAAGCGCGGGCCTAATAACAGAACTCCAGCTAAGGCTGCCCAACCACCTACTGAATGCACTACTGTAGAACCCGCAAAATCAAACATTCCTTTTTGGGCAAGCCAACCCCCACCCCAGACCCAGTGGCCAATAATGGGATAGATGAACATCGTCATAATAAAGGAAAAGAGGATAAATGACTTATATTTGATTCTCTCTGCCACCGCCCCGGAGACAATAGTGGCAGCAGTTCCGCAGAATACCAGTTGAAAGAAAAACTTAGCCCACAAAGGCACACCTGTCCAGGAGATGGCGGAATAAACACCTTTATAAGCCTCGCCTACGGCAGGTGAATTATCCAGCCCACTTACGAAAAACAAACCCTTCAAGCCCACAAAAGGATTGCCGTCTCCGAACATAAGACCCCAGCCCAAAAATAGAAACCCCAGGGAAGAAACTGCAAAAACAACAAAATTTTTAGAAAGAATGTTCACGCAGTTTTTTGCACGCGCAAAGCCCGACTCTACCATCGCAAAACCTAAATTCATAAAGAAAACCAACTTTGCCGTAACCAGAACCCAGATGGTGTCAATTATTACTTTCATATCCATATTGACCACCCTCCCTTTTTATATAAAATCAATTTCTTATATTTATAAGCAATTCCCGTGCCAGGTTATTAAAAAAATGCAGGCTTAAGCCTA
>JACRDM010000134.1 GCA_016218565.1 Elusimicrobiota bacterium
TAATTAGATAATACACGAGCGGACTGGATAAAAGAAAACTATCGAAACGATCTAGTACCCCCCCATGGCCGGGGATCAATCCGCTACTGTCTTTAACCGTAAAATTTCTTTTCAGCGCGGATTCAGCCAGGTCACTCAACTGGGCAACTATGGTAATCGCCAGAATCAAAGCAAGGCCAGGCAGCCAGGTTTTTTGCGGCAGCATAAATATCTTTACCAGGCTGCCAATAACCAACCCGGCAATGACGCCGCTCAAGGCTCCTTCCCATGATTTATGAGGACTGATCGCCGGCGCCAGCTTATTTCTACCGAATTGCTTTCCCAGAATATAGGCTCCTATATCAACGGCCCAGATAGTAAAAAACAGCAGGTAGGTATATTCCCGGCCCAAAGGGAATTCTTCCCTGAGCAATAATAAATAACTTAAGGTCCAGCCCACATAAAACACCCCCAGAAAGGCCAGGGCAACCTGTTGCCAGGTCATGGCGGAGTTCCGATAAAAAATAGAGCTAATAACTAGGAGCGCAAGAAAAATCGTGATCAGCAAGTCGGCGGGATTATGATGAAAGGCCTGGTTCTGTCCGTTATTCAGATAGATGAGCAGGCTTAAGGATACTGCGGCCAGAAAACTGACCAGCTTGATACCACGATGAGTAATATTAACGATGTTTAAGAACTCAGCCAGCCCGGCCACTATGATTATTTCAATAAAAAGCAAGTAACCCGGCCCTCCCAGGTAAATAACTGTAAGAGTGAGCGGGATACCGATAATACTGGAAAGTAATCTTTTATTAAATTCCGCCAAAACGCCTCTCCCTTTTCTGATAAGTCAGAACTGCTTTTAAGAGATCTATTTTGGTAAAATCAGGCCACCTTACAGAAGTAAAGTACAATTCACTGTAAGCTAATTGCCAGAGCAGGAAATTACTGATCCTTTCTTCTCCGCTGGTCCTGATCATGAGATCGATATCCCCGATTTCAGGATGATATAGATACCGGCTCAAAACTTTCTCGTTAATTTCGGCAATCAATAGCTTGCCGTCAATTACCTGTTTTACCGCTAAACTGCAGGCATCGGCTATCTCCCGCCTGCCGCCATAATTCAGACAGAGATTAAAAACCATGCCGTGATGGTGTTGCGAACTCTCTATGGTCTGGTTTATTATCTTTTGCGCTGGCTGAGGGAGTTCTTCAAGATGCCCTGAGATTACGAGTTTAACGTTTTTGCGGATTAGATTCTTTAGCTCTTTTTTTAAGTGCTTTACCAGCAGGGACATCAGAAATGAAACCTCTTTTTGCGGGCGGGACCAGTTTTCCGTGGAAAAAGCATACAAGCTTAGAGCTTTAATTCCCAGATCAGAGGCCGCGGCAACTATCTCTGAAATTCTTTTAGCGCCCACCGCATGGCCGGAGATCCTGGGTAAATGTTTGCTTTTGGCCCAGCGCCCATTGCCATCCATAATTATCGCTACATGGCTGGGCATTCTTAACGGGTCTAGCTGTTGTTGTAATTCAGTGATTTTTACCTTGGGCCTCTTATTCCTGACTGATAGCTTCTACCGGGCAGCTGCCGGCGCAAGCTCCGCAATCAGTGCATTTATCAGCCAATATTTTATATTTTTCCCCGTCTTCAACAATCGTTGAAACCGGGCAAGTATCCACACACGCTCCGCATGCTAGACAAGCATCGCTAATCTTATACGCCATTATCATTTCTCCTTTTTTTCTAGACGCTATACGCTATACGCTATATTTTACACTTCCCTAATTTCTTTTTGTTTATGCCAGAATACTTCATCAATCTTCTTGATCATATCATCTGTGGTTTTCTGTACCTGTGCCAAGGCTTTAAACTTCTGATCTTCAGTAATTTCTTTGTCTTTTTCTGCCTTTTCAATAACTTTGTTATAGTGGTGGCGGATATTACGGACTTCTACCTTCTTATCCTCGGCAAATTTATGCGCCCGCTTCACTAATTCCTTGCGCCCTTCTTCAGTCGGGGTGGGCATAACCAGCCGGATAATCTGTCCATCATCGAGCGGCGTAATACCCAACGTTGACTTTAGAATGGCCTTTTTGATCTCCGCCAGAGCGCTTTTATCCCAGGATTTAATCTCCAACACCTTGGCTTCCGGGACAGAAATCCCGGCTACCTGTTGAATAGGCACCAAGCTGCCGTAATACTCTACCTTGATATCATTAAGTAATGAAGGATGCGCTCTACCCGTGCGGATAGCTGTAAACTCTTCCTTGAGTTTATCCAAAGCCTTATTCATCTTATCAATTAATTCCGCATAAACAGTGTTAAGATTCACCACAACCACTCCTTTTCATTAGCGGATGATAGTTCCTACTTGTTCTCCTAAAATTGCTTTTTTGATATTACTTTTCTGGTAAATATCAAATACAATGATCGGCATTTTATTGTCCAGGCATAAGCTGAGCGCCGTGGTATCCATTACTTTGAGGCCTTTTCGCAGCGCGTCCATATAGGATATTTCCCTGAATTTCTTAGCTTGTTGATTCTTCAGCGGGTCATCATCATAGACACCGTCAACCTTGGTGGCTTTGAGCACCACTTCAGCCCCTATTTCCACGGCCCGCAAAGCCGCTGTGGTATCGGTGGTAAAGTAGGGATTGCCCGTGCCTCCGGCAAAGATGACTACCCTTTTTTTCTGCAGGTGCCGGATGGCCTTGCGGCGGATATATGGTTCCGCTATCTTCTGCATTTCAATAGCTGTTTGTACCCGGGTATCCACTTTATGCTTCCGTTCCAGGTAATCCTGCAGGGCCAGAGCATTGATGATCGTAGCCAGCATGCCCATATAATCAGCCGCCACCCGGTCAATGCCATGCTTATCTGCCGTGATCCCGCGGAAAATATTACCACCCCCAATGACCACGGCGATTTGCACCCCCAGCGAGCTGATCTCTTGGATCTGGCTGGTAACAAAATCAACCATCCGTGAATCGATGCTAAATTTCTTGTCACCACTCAAGACCTCGCCGCTCAGCTTCAGTAATACCCGCTTATACAACGGACTTTCCATGCTTACTCCTGGCTTCACTTCGTTCAGCCTGATTACACTGATTTTTAAGTACGATTACACCGAAGCGAACTTGGTGAGCTTTTATTCTTCGCCTATTTTAATCCTGGCGAAACGCCGTACGGTAATATTCTCGCCGAGCTTAGCCATGGTATGCTTCATGTGATCAGATACTTTTATTTTGTCATCCTTAATAAATGGCTGGTCCAACAGGCAAAACTGTTCATAATATTTTTCCAGCTTGCCGGCTACTATTTTTTCCATAACCTTTTCCGGTTTGCCAATTACCTGCGCCTGAGCAATGTCTTTCTCTTTATCTAATATCGCCGCAGGCACGTCCTGCCGCTTCACATATAAGGGATTGACCGCCGCTATTTGCATGGCTAAATCATGGGCCAGGTTCTTAAAATCTTCAGTGCGGGCCACAAAATCAGTCTCGCAATTTACCTCTACCAAAACGCCTAGCTGGTCCCCTAAATGAACATAAGAAGTTACCAGTCCTTGGGAGGAAGTGCGAGCCGCTTTTATATCAGCCAGGGCCAGGCCCTTTGCGCCCACGATCTTGACGGCTTCTTCGATCACGCCTTTAGATTCTTCCAGGGCTTTCTTGCATTCCAATATGCCGGACCCGGTAGTCTGACGCAACTTCTGCACCATCTCCATACTAATCGACATTATTTTGATCCTCCTAATCTATCTGATCAGCTATATTGGTTAATCCTGGAATACTGCCTTTGGCAGCATTCGCTGCCTCTTGCGCTGCCTGAGCCTGTGCTGCTGTGTCTTTTCTTAGCTGCTGGCCTTCCAGCACTGCATCAGCCACAATCGAAGATAACAACTTAATGGCTCTAATAGCGTCATCATTAGCCGG
Organism: Elusimicrobiota bacterium; assembly: GCA_016218565.1. Lineage (GTDB taxonomy): Bacteria > CAYTYR01 > UBA6262 > UBA6262 > UBA6262 > UBA6262. Next base: position 3,919 of record JACRDM010000134.1, read on the forward strand.
AATGATATGATCAACCTGGTCCGGATCGCAATCACTATCTACCACCCCAACAACAGGTATCTCCATTTTGCGGCACTCTTTTACCGCATTCTGCTCTACGTGAGTATCAACTATAAATACTAACCCAGGCAGTTTTTTCATACCTTTTATTCCGCCTAAGAGCTTTTCTAATTTGGCCCTTTCTTTTTCTAGCCAGGCTTGTTCTTTCTTGGTGAGCATCTCGATCCGTCCGCTCTTTTTTAGCTCTTCGATTTCAGCTAAACGTTCGATGCTTTTATGGATGGTTTGATAATTTGTGAGCAACCCTCCGACCCAGCGCTGGTTGATATAATACATCTCGCAACGCTTCGCTTCTGCGCCAATCGATTCTTGCGCCTGCTTCTTGGTACCGACAAAAAGAACATAATCTCCCTGAGAAACTCGTTCGACTATATACTTATATGCCTCCTTGATTTTCTTAACAGTCTTCTGGAGGTCGATAATATGGATTCCATTTCTTTGGCCGAAGATATATTTAGCCATCTTCGGGTTCCATCTCTTTGTCTGATGTCCAAAATGGACGCCTGATTCTAAAAGCTGTTTCATAGATATCACTGACATTTTTTCACCCCCACTCTTGTAGAAATCTCAAATCTCAGATAAATCCTGCATATTTTTATCAAGTATAGGATTGAAATTCCTATACTTTATATCATAATTATCGTCATTTTGGCAAGGAAAATATTTTAGCCAGGTTCTTCCAAATCCGTCTGATCCGGCTCTCGCTGAAGATGACGACTATCCTTTCGTACTCATCTAATTCTTCTTCACCGCTCACCGCTGGTCCAAATTTTACTTTTAGCCTGATTTTCTCCTTATCCGGGATAATTTCCTCTACCGGCACGGTCAGAGGGATAACTTCTTCAGCCCCATTTCGCTTGATCCGACCGCCTAACAGTTTAGACAAGTATTGGGCAATATCCCGCGGGTCAGTGATCTTGGCCCAGATCATCTCCCCTGGTTGCAGATCTCGGGCCGTTTTCCCTTCCCGGCCGGCATTTTTGATCGTTTCTACTTTTAATACCAGTGAAGCGATCTCTTCCTGCTGCTCCAGCGGCTCCGGCAGACGCAACTTGGAAATATCTTCGTCTATCTGTTCTTTAAGTTCTTTAAATTGGAACAGGTTTACTTCTTCCAATTGGATATTGAGGGTGATCTCTTCATCCGGCCGGATAACTTTTATTTCCCGCGCCAGCATTTTTTCCAGGGATCCTTTGTTGTTCTGCACCAGCGCTGCAAAAATGTCGTTTTTCTTTTCTCCGCGGGTCCAGTTCTCCAGGTACTCCTGCAATTTTTGGGTGATCTCCGGTTGGCTGCCTTCGCCTAATTTAAGAGCATATAACTTACGTTCAAACTCATGCCATGGTTTGTTCAGGCCATTCTGATAGATACCAGGATTGCAGGTCACAATGTTAGCCAGCCGCAAAACTTTATTTAGCTTGATATCAGCGATGAGCACAACTAAGCCAAAAAAATTAGCTGTTTCTGTTTTAAACTTGCCTTTAATGACAATAATCTGTTTGAGCAGGGAATTGATGATCTTGATGGCTTTTTCAACATCATTCCCCGTAGAGTGCAGCACCAGTTCAGCCTGCCTGGTATCACAGCCTGTTTCTTCCATGATCAATTGTTTTTTATCTTTTATTTTATCTGGCATTTGCACTACCTTGGCGGATAGCGTTTAGCGGGTAGCGTATAGAAAATAATTGCACTTCCTATCCGCTATACGCCATACGCTCTACGCTATTTTAAGCTCTGGGATGACTTTTCTCGTATACTTTTTTCAGGCGTTCCATAGTCACGTGCGTATATTTCTGCGTGGTCTCCAGGCTATTATGCCCCAGCATTTCCTGGATCGAACGCAGATCGCAACCCGCGTTCAGCAAATGAGTCGCAAACGTATGCCGGAGAGTATGAGCGCTGATCTTTTTGGCGACACTCGTCTTTCTGATATAATGATCAATGAGCCGGTTGATGCTCCGGTCCGTGATCCTGGCCCCATGATAATTAATGAAAAGCGCTTTGTCATCACGGCTGATTTTCGTTCTTTCCTCCAGGTACTGGTACAAAACCTGCAGCGCTTTTTCCCCGATCGGCACAATTCTTTCTTTAGCTCCCTTGCCGCGGACCTTTACCAAACCACCTAAAAAATCCAGATTTTCTAGGTTAAGCCCGGTGAGCTCAGCCACCCGCATACCGGTAGAGTAAAGAGTCTCCAGAATACTTCTGTCCCGTAAGGCTTTAAACCCGCGTTCGCCCGGAGCCTGCAGTAATTGCAGCAGTTCAGCCTTTTCCAGGAATTTAGGCAATTTCTTATCCTGTTTAGGAGCGTGCAATATTTTAGCTGGATTATTTTCTAAATATTTCTTTTTTTGGAGAAATTTAAAAAATGATTTTAAAGCTGCGACTTTCCGTCCAATACTTGATTTCTGGTAGTTCTTTTTATTAAGGTCAGCCAGAAACTGCCTGAGCACGAGGTGGTTTATCTCGTTAAATGATTTGATTTGTAGATCAGCCAAAAATTTGGCAAATTGCCGCAGATCAATACAGTAATTGCGCACCGTATGAGGGCTTTCATTTCTTTCATAGGCCAGATATTTTGCAAAAGCCTCTATCTGTTCCTGCATAAGTACCTTTTCCCGCCCTTCCTGCTTACGCCGGAGTAGAAAGGTCCGGGTTTATTTCTGTTCTATAGATTTTGTATTCTTACATTTGGGGAAACCGCTGCAGGCCAGGAATTGGCCTCTCCGGCCGGTGCGGATCACCATAGGTTGGCCGCATTTTTCACATACTTCCGAAGTCATTTCAGGTCCGGTTTTCTGGTTGGTTCCATCTAAATTTGAAGTATAACGGCATTTTGGATACCCGCTGCAGGCCAGGAACTGCCCTTTGCGTCCGGAACGTATAACCAGGGGCCGGCTGCATTCCGGGCATTTCTGATCAGTTGTCTCAGTCACTTTTTTTATTTCTCCTGTCTCTATATGTTCTTTATATTTGCATTTGGGATAATTGGAACAGGCAATGAATTTACCATAACGGCTGAACCTGACCACCAGCGGCGCATTATCATGCGGGCATAGCCGGTCGGTCTTTTTACCCTTACTGATGATTTCTTCCGCTTTGCTTAAGGTCTGGTTAAAAGAAGTATAGAATTCCTTAAGAATAGCCGTCCATTCCTGTTTACCTGCCGCGATTTCGTCCAATTCTTCTTCCATTTTGGCGGTAAAACCCACATCAATAACACTGGAAAAATTTTCTTTCAAAATATCATTAACCTGAAAACCTATCGGTTCAGGATAGAACCTATGCTCTTTTATTTTAACATATTTTCGGGTTTTAATGGTATTAATAATCGGCGCGTACGTAGAAGGACGGCCGATACCGTTCTTTTCCAATATTTTGATCAAGCTGGCTTCATTAAAACGCGGCGGCGGCTCGGTGAATTTTTGGTCTGACAATAATCTGACCAGATCCAAGATCTCTTTTTCGGTCAGCGGCGGCAATTTAGATTTGGCTTCTTCGGTCGCCTTCTTCCGATCCGTATCTTCCTCTTCTTCCTCGATATAGAGCACCATAAACCCGTCGAATTTAATGGTTTGTCCGGTAGCCCGAAACAGATATTCGTTGGATGTCCGGATATCCACCGAAACACTGTCCATTATGGCGCTGCCCATCTGACTGGCCACAAAACGCTGCCAAATCAAATTATACAGTTTATATTGGTCGGAATTCAGAAAATTCTTGATTTCTTCCGGTATATTCCTGACCGAAGTCGGCCGGATGGCTTCATGCGCTTCCTGAGCCCCTTTTACCTTGGTCTTATAGATCCGTGGAATCTCGGGAAGATACTTATCACCGTACTGTTGCTTTACAAAAGCCACGGCCTCTTCCTGCGCCTGCTTGCTGACGTTGAAAGAATCCGTACGCATATAGGTGATCAAGCCGCTAAATCCCTTGGCCGCCAGGTCAATACCTTCATAGAGTTGCTGGGCGGTCTTCATCGTGCGGTCAACGCTAAACCCCAGCTTGCTGAAAGCCTCCTGCTGCAGGGTACTCGTGATAAAAGGCGGAGATGGATTTCTTTTGACTTCTTTGCGGGTTACTTTTTCTACCTGGTATTGCGCCGGCCGCAAGGCCGTAACTATTTTATCGGCTTCGCCTTTATTAGTGATGCCTAATTTTTCATATTTCTGGTCTTTTAACCCAATCAGAGTAGCTAAAAATTTCAGAGGATGGCCCTTTTTTGATAATTCAGCCTTGATCACCCAGTATTCCTGGGGTTTAAAATCCTTAATTTCTCTTTCTCTCTCGACGATAAAGCGCAAAGCAATTGATTGTACTCGGCCGGCCGACAAACCCTTGCCTAACAACGGACTTATTTTATAACCGACCAAACGGTCCAGGATGCGCCGGGCCTGCTGGGCATTGACCAACGACATATCCAGTTGCCGGGGCGCCTCCAGAGACGCGGCTATTACTTCCCTGGTAATTTCGTGAAAGACAATGCGCCGCAGTTTTTCCGGCGCCGCGTTGGTGGCCTTGGCAATATGCCAACCAATGGCTTCTCCTTCACGGTCTTCGTCAGTGGCCAGGTAAATGATACTGGCATTCTTGACCAGTCCGGAAAGCTCTTTCACGATTTTCGCTTTTTCTTTGGCCACCACGTAGCTTGGCTCAAAATTCTTCTCTACCGCCACGCCCAGCTTGTCTTGCGGCAGATCCCGGATATGGCCTAGAGACGAGGTGACGACAAAACCAGGCCCCAGGAATTTACTGATGGTCTTGGCTTTAGCCGGAGATTCGACAACAATTAATTTATTAGATTGTGCGGACATAATTTTTGCCACTCATTTCCCTGATCAGTTCTTTCAGCATAAGCTGTAACAAGAGGCCGGATAACTGGTTCACGGATTTTCCTGTCCTGGCCCCCAGTTCTTCTATATTTACCGGTTCCTTACCGATCAGGTTTAACAATGCTGTTTCCTGGTCATCTAGATCAAACGAAAGGCTTTCCTGTTTTACTATCTTTTTTTTCTGGTAGGTTAATTCTTTCAGGCAGCTGATCTCTTCAATTACATCAGCATACTCCTCCACCAGCTTAGCCCCGTCTTTGATCAACTGGTTGGTCCCTTTGGCAAATTCATTGGTGATATTGCCAGGCACGGCAAACACTTCCCGGCCTTGTTCCAGAGCGCAGTGGGCCGTAATGAGCGCTCCTGATCTTACATCCGCCTCTACTACCAACACTCCCAAACTCAAGCCGGATATGATCCGGTTACGCAAAGGAAAACTGATCCTGCTGGGTGGCTCACTCATGGTATATTCAGAAATCACGGCGCCATGTTTGGTAATTTCCTGGGCCAATCCTTTATTTTCCGGTGGATACAGGGCCCCCAGTCCGCCACCTAACACCGCAATGGTCCGGCCTTTAGCGGCTAAAGCAGACTGGTGGGCAAACGTATCAATACCCCGGGCTAAGCCGCTGACAATGGTCACCCCTGCGCCAGCTAATTCGCCGCTCAATCTGGTAGTTACATTCCGGCCATAGGCAGTATAACTCCTGGTACCTACCACCCCGATAGAAAAAATATCTTCTTTTCTTATTTCCCCGCTGACATATAAGAGAATAGGCGCACCGCTGATATACCGCAGGCTGGCAGGATAAGTCGCATCCCTGATCGTCACCACTCTCACTTTATGCTTATTAATTAGTTCATATTCCCGGTCTAGATCGAAATGCTTTTTTACCAGACGCAGAGCCTTAGTAAAACCCTTGTCTACCAGGCCGGTTTTTAATAATTCTTCTTCACTGCGCTCCAGTATGCGTTCCGGTTCCTGGTAGAAATCCAGCAGGCTTTTCAGCCTGCCTTTACTCAGGCTCCCGGCGGCATTCACTAATATCCAGCTGTCCATCTTTAGATCCTATTCTGTCGAGTAGTTATACTAACTCCTAAAAGAACTTTAAACAAATTCAAAGGACCAAGCACAAAATCCAAAATAATACTAAACTCCCAACTATTATAGTTACTAGCTGCTCTTTTACAACGCAAAATATGGGTTAAACAAAAAAGACAGCCAAGCTGTCTTAGATCCAAATGGTATATCCAACTGGTCACTATCTTTTGGGATTAAGCTGTCTAAAGAGTTCCAAGAATTTCTGCCGGTTCCTGGCGGTCTGATATTTTCTGGGGATCCTCCCGGCCGATAATACTAAAGTATCAGCGTCGTAGTTTAGATAGCGGGCTATCCTGACCAAACTTCTTTCTCCTGTCGGCGGACTTCTTTTTCCGGCCAGGACCTTGGAAAGAAAACTGGGATCCAATCCCACCCCCCGGGAAAGACAACGCAAACTAACCTTGTTCCGTTTGAGGCCGGCCTTTATAACTTTACCAAAATAATTATTAATCATAAAATAGGGGGTCTTATTTTTGCTTTTCTTGAAATAAGGAATATATTCTGAGCTTATCATCGGCTTTTTTGGCATATTCATCTGCCGGATAATCTTTCATGAATTTTTCAAATTCTGCTTTAGCCAGACTATAATCTTCCTTAGTTTCATATATGCTGGCGATCATCCACTGAGCCTTGGCCGCATAGCTGCTTTTAGGGAATTTTTTCTTCAACAACCGGAACGCTTTCTCCGCCTGATCATAATCCCGGGCAAAAGAATAGACCTTCCCGATATATAATTGCACCTTGGGAGCCCAGGGTTCCTGCGCGTGCTGATCAACATATTCCTGGATCTGGGTCAGTATTTGGCGATAAAAAGCGCCACACACGCCAATGATCACCGCCAAATAAAACATTTTTCTCAGCATACAAACTCCAGAGATAAGTTAGTCTCCACTTTGTTCCGCCAACTGATTATCCCCTGCTCATCCCTACATATCAGAATCAAAACCGCGGGAACAGACTCAGATTACATAAACATATAGGTATGTTTTAATCGGCTTAATCTCTGTTAAGAATCTGGGTAATCAAGTCTATGAATTTTTCAAATTCCGATACTATAATATGTTCTTAATCTCGATTCAGTTTAGCATAATCACCGCTCATGACCGGTTCCAGGCAACGCAGTATTCTGATAATACTGTAATTGCTTTCTACCTTAATAACTTTGGCGTCCGCCACTTTGGTAACCACGGGAACTTCACTTTTAGCCATTTTTTCTTCTTTGGCTATACCAATCCCGCTTTCATCGAGCTTGCCTCTCTCGGCTATAGATTTGCCGGTTTTATATATGGAAAAAAAAGAACCCTCGCGCACATTCTTCTTTGCTCCAATATTAATCCTGACCAAATCTCCGCTACTCAACATCATTTTGTCACTTTTCGAGTCAGCCATTGCCGTTATTCTGGCCTCAGCTTTAAAACCCTTTTGCGGGATTGTTTCAGACTTAAACCGGGGCAGTTTTTCTTTATCCAGATCAATATTGCCAGACACAGTAGAAGTGATCTTGGTGTTGTCTTTTTTAACCTCGAATTCTTCTGTGTCGCCGGCTTTGGCAACGGGCGCTTCTTTTTCTACGTTTTCCAAAGCCTTATCCGGATCCGTGGTGAGCACCTTAGTATTCGTGGATTCAACTGCCGTCTCTGCGGCCAGATATCCGGCCAATAAGAAAACGGCCCAAACAGCCATACCAAGAACCAGTATCTTTTTCATTGCCACACCTTCCTTTGCGGAATTTTGACAACTTTTCACCGTGTGAGTTTATCATAATTGGTCAGGCGTGTCAATTAAAAAATTGCCATTGGTTGCCATTGGTTAAAGCTCAGGCGGATAAACCCCGGGCAGTACGGACCTGTTATATTATTTCAATCATTGATTTTTGCACCCAACCAATATTATTGTCTCCGGATTTAACATGCAGCCACTGGCCGTCACTTTCTAGAATAATAATCTTGGCTCCTTCGGACAGGCGGAACCGGGTGACTGCGGTTTCTTCGGGGGCGAATCGGCATTCAGCTTGCGGCATGATGGTTACGCCGTATTTCAGAACCTGTGTTTGATAAATCTTCCAACCCCATAATGCCCCAAAAAGCAGCAGTAGCATAAAGCTGGTTAAAGCGGTACGGCGCAACCAGGTGAACTCTCTTTTAGATAATAATTTAATCCCGCTGCTCCCTGCTGATAAAAAGAAAAACAATGAAACAATTATGGTAAGCTGGTCAATGGTAAAACTGTCTGTCGATAGGTTAAGTATTCCCTTAACCAGGCTTTGACTCTGGCCCGGCGGATTTTCCAGCTGAGAATGTACAAAAGCGAGATTTGCTTGAAGTTCTCTATTTAAAGGTATTATTTGTTTTGCCCGTTCATAGTTTACTATCGCTTTACCCAGTCTGTTCAATTTGAAATAACAATTACCCAGGTTATAGTACAGGTTGGCGCTGACCAAGCCCTGGCCAAGCAAGGATTCATAAGCGTCTTTGGCTTCTTCATACTTGCCCTGTTTGTACATTTCATTGGCGCTATGGAAAGAGCTGATCCACTCTTTATGATCAATGACTTGATCGGCCAGTACATTTCCACAAATAACCATCAATATTAACGCGCAGCCAGCAATTATCTTCATGATTTATTCTTCTCCAGATATTCGATGATCTCTTCTAAATTCTTTAAAGTTCCGGACATCATATTTTGGTCTATCCGCGCGCTGGCGTAGCGGGCCAGGTCACAGTCGCTGAAGCAAGCGCGCAATTTCACGGCCAGTCCTGCGTCCAATCCCGCGCTGGCAATCAAATCTTCAACTATATCTGACACCATTCCCGCGGAAGGACGGCCAAATCTATGTCCCAGATATTCCTGCAGGGTTTTGAAAATAGTATTATAAAACTCGGCGGTTTTATTCTGGCGCAAGAGCGCGCCTGCTTTTTTTAACCCGGCTCTGGCAATTTTCGGAGCGCGTAATTTTCTGGCATAGGTTTGATCATTGCTCCAGCGCGCCCGCTGGCGATTAGAAATAAAAGCCAGGGTCACAAAAATTATGGGGAAAAACTGGACCAGCCAAAATATCCCGTTTTGATAAAGATACACGCCTGAAGTTTTGATCTCTCCCGGATCGTCTTTGATAAATTCAATATCTCTTCCTAATCCTTCACTTTTTCCAGAGGTGAAAGGCCTGGTTGGCGAAGAATCTACCATTTTTGCCCCTTTTTCATCTGCTGGCGACACGGAAACCGGGATTCCTTCTTTTTCCAGGGTTATATATTTTTGAGCCGCGGGATTAAAAAAAACAAATTTGACTTTGGGAGTTTTAGTAGCCTCTGGGGTTTGAGGTATAATTACCTGATCAAATGATTTTATGCCGCTATTATTTTTGACTTCCGGCTTGTATAGTTTAAAATTTTCCGCGTTTACCAGTTCCGGACTGGTAATGCTGTCAAAAGTACCCTCGCCTGACACTTCCATGCGCAAAGTGATCGGGTCGCCGGCTTTTACTTTAAGCGGAGAACCGGTCACTCTCAAAGCAAAGTTCCCAACCGCGCCACCGAATTCCCGCGGTTTCCCTTCTTGAGGCAAAGATAGAATACGCGTAACCAGCTGGTCTGAGATCAGTTTTAAAGATTGCTGCTGGGCTCCGCCGAAAAAATTATCAAAGAAAGGATCATTAAAGAAGCTGTGGCGACGATTTTGTTTTTGTTTATAAACAACCAACGCGGAACAATTCATTTCCGCTGGCCCTATTACGATCTGGCCGTCATTAGTAGCATATAGATTAGTATTAAATTCCACTACCGCGTATTCAAAACCATTCAATGTTTCGCGATATTGCTTGGGTTTTGTAAATTCCTCTTTGACAAAACCCGGCCCATTGAGCGACAGGCTTTGTATGCCGTTGATTTGTAATTGGCGCACATAGAGCTTTATGGTCACTGGTATGCGCTCATTGACATAGGCTTTATTTTTTTTGGCAGAAAGTTTTAAGAATACGTAATCTTTTAATTCTTCATCGTTACGGACTTTCCCTGGCTGCTGGGTTGTCGCTGGCCCTGATGAAGAAGAACCCTGGCCTTGACCATTCACGGTAACCTCAACTGCTGAAGTTGTGAATTTGTCACCATTAAAAGAAAATGAGAACGGGCCGATCTTGAACCTGCCAGCTTTAAGAGGAATAAGCTGATACTGATGTGTAACTGTTTTAGAGTAATTGCCATTGACTATGGAAAACTGCGTAGCCGGGCCCAGATACTGGCAACTAAACCCATTAATATCGTTAAGCTGCGGCGCCGGCATATCTGTGCCTCCATTAAAAACAAGATAAAGCTCCGTGCTCTCTCCCACTTCCAGTTCATTTGACGACACCTGCAAGTCAACCTGGATATCTTTGGCTATAGCTGGTTCTATGTACACAAAAAAGGTCATCAATAAAATTGCCAGGGATGCTCTTTTCATCTACCAATCCTTATCTACTTCAGTGGGCTTACTTTGCTTATCTTGCATGATCAAAGCTTTAGGTTTTTCTTCCGACCGCTGAAAATTATTAAGCAGCATGAGAGCTTCGTCTTTGCTCATCTGCTGTTGCCGTCCCTGCTGTCCTTGTCCTTCTTTAGCAGTTTGTTCCTTTGGTTTATCCGGCTGATTTTGTTCCGCTTGTTTGTCCGGTGGCA
>JACRDM010000004.1 GCA_016218565.1 Elusimicrobiota bacterium
GATTTGATCGTCCTGGATTACATGATGCCGGAGATGAACGGCCATGAAGTGGCGCGCATACTGAAAAGAGATATCCTTTATCGTAATATTCCTATTATTCTGCTGACCGCCAAGAGCGATGTGCAGGATAAGGTTATAGGGATAGATGCCGGCGCGGACGACTATGTAGTGAAACCCTTTGAGCCACTCGAATTGCTGGTCCGGATAAAGATGATACTGCGGCGCACTAGCGCTTCTTTGGACGCCAATCCGCTTACTAAACTGCCGGGTAATGTTTCTATTAAACAAGAAATACAAAAAAGATTAGATAACCATGAAAGGATGGCGGTATGCCATATAGATTTACGCCAATTTAAAGCTTTCAACGATAAGTACGGTTTTGAACATGGCGATAAAGTGATCAAGTTCACCGGAGAGCTCGTTACCATGACGGTAAAAGAATTAGCCAAAGAGACTGATTTTGTCGGCCATATCGGAGGAGACGACTTCATTATCATCTGCGGGCCGGATATTGTCGATAATGTTTGCCAGGAAGTGATCAAACGTTTTGATCTTGGTATTCCGAAGTTCTATTCCGCGGAAGACCGTGCCCGCAGTTATATCATCAGTCATGACCGCCAAGGTAATGTTAATAAGTTCCCTATTATGACTGTTTATATAGCGGTCATGACCAACGAAAGAATAAATTTAGAGTGTCCGGAGGAGATAAGCGAAATAGGAGCAGATCTGGGAGCCTATGCTAAAACTTTCAGTAAGAGCATCTATATTAAGGATAGAAGAGCAGACCCTGACAAGTAAAATTAGCGGATAGCGGATAGTAATGAATAAAATTTGTTTTTCCAGGCGCTATACGCTTTACGCTACACGCTATAAAAAGGAGTTTTATCTTGACTAAAGAATACAATGTGACCTTAATTCCCGGTGATGGCATTGGCCAGGAAATCAGCGCGGCAACCCAGAGAGTAATCGCGGCTACCGGCGTAAAGATCAACTGGGAGGTGCAGGAAGCCGGCGCTGATGTAATTGAGAAGTTTGGTACGCCGCTGCCAGAAACAGTATTGAAATCTATTCGTAAAAATAAGGTTGCCCTGAAAGGTCCTTTGACCACGCCTATCGGCGCTGGATTCCGCAGTGTCAATGTAGCATTACGGAAAGAACTGGACCTCTATGCCTGTGTTCGCCCCTGTAAATCAATCGCCGGGGTGAAATCACATTATCGGGATATTGACCTGGTAGTAGTGCGGGAAAACACGGAAGATTTATATGCCGGGGTGGAATATCCCGGAGGATCCCCGGAAGCAGATGAAATAATCAAACAGGCTAAAGGGAAGATCAGGCCCGGAGCAGCGATTAGTATCAAACCGATCAGCAGGGAAGGGTCTTGCCAGATCGTTGATTTTGCCTTTACGTATGCGCTCAAGCATAAACGGAAAAAAGTCACAGCAGTCACCAAAGCCAATATAATGAAATATACCGATGGCTTATTTCTGGCAGTAGCCCGGGAAATATCCAGGAAGTATCCCCAGCTCGAATATGAAGAACGTTTGGTGGATAATATGTGCATGCAATTGGTGCAGAAGCCGGAACTTTATGATGTGCTGGTATTGCCCAACCTTTATGGCGATATAATTTCTGATCTAGGCGCCGGCCTGGTTGGAGGGCTGGGTGTGGCCCCGGGCGCAAACTTTGGCCAAAACTCTGCTGTTTTTGAAGCGGTGCATGGCAGCGCGCCTAAATATAAAGGTCAAAATAAGGTAAATCCTGTAGCCTTAATACTATCCGGAGCGCTCCTGCTGGATTATTTGGGCGAAAAAGAAAAAAGCGAACAACTTTATAACGCGGTAATAAAAGTAATCGCTGAGAAAAAAGCAGTGACCTATGATCTTGGCGGTACTGCCGGTACCAGCCAGATGGCTGATGAGATTATTAAGAAAATAAAAGAATAGGCACAAAGGCACAAAGTTTAAAGCAAAGACAAGGCACAAAGTAAAAGACAGAGGTATAGTAGTGAAAAACAAGAAAACAATAGATTATAAAAAAGCGGCTATCGAGTTGCATCAGAAACTGCGGGGAAAGATCTCGGTGGTGAGTAAAAGTCCGGTTACTAAAGACACCCTCAGTCTGTTGTATACTCCTGGCGTGGCTGAACCTTGCCGCCTGATAGCAGTAAAGAAAGAACTAGTCTATAATTATACTGCACGGCATAATATGATCGCCATAGTGAGCGATGGCAGCGCTGTTCTAGGACTTGGCAATATCGGGCCTGAAGCAGGTTTACCGGTGATGGAAGGGAAGGCGATCCTGTTTAAGACTTTTGGCGGGGTAGATGCTTTTCCGATTTGCCTGGCGACCCAGGATACAGATGAGATCGTGAAAACAGTGAAACACCTGGCTCCGAGTTTTGGAGGGATAAACCTGGAAGATATTTCCGCGCCGCGATGTTTTGAAGTAGAAAAAAGATTGATCCAGGAAACTGACATTCCTATTTTTCACGATGACCAGCACGGGACAGCGGTAGTAGTGCTGTCCGGGCTGATCAATGTCTTTAAAATGGATAAACGTAAGATAGGCAATGTTAAGATCGTGATCAATGGCGCTGGAGCAGCCGGCCTAGCCATAACGAAATATTTATTGAAATATGGTTTTAAACATATTATCCTGTGCGACCGTCACGGGGCAATTTATGAGGGCCGTGGGGAAGGACTGAACCCCAGCAAGGAAGAAATAGTAAAGGTGACCAACCTCAACCGGGAAATTGGAGAATTAAAAGACGTGATTAAGGGCGCGGATATTTTCTTAGGTGTATCAGTGGCCGCAGCATTGACTCAGGCAATGGTCAAATCAATGGCCCAGGATCCAATCGTTTTTGCCATGGCTAACCCTGATCCGGAAATACTGCCGCCGGCAGCTAAAAACGCCGGGGCCAAGTATATTGCTACTGGACGCAGCGACTTTGCCAACCAGATCAATAATGTGCTGGCTTTCCCAGGTATTTTTCGCGGGACTCTTGAGGTTCGAGCCAGGGTCATTAATGACGAAATGAAAATCGCGGCCAGCCTGGCGATCAGCAGCCTGATCTCTGATCAGGAACTATCACCTGAATATTTTATCCCTAAAGCTTATGATCTGCGGATCGCTCCTAAGGTCGCCAGGTTTGTGGCTGAAGAAGCGATCAGGACTGAAGTGGCGCGGCTCAAGAAGTCAGGGGCCCAGGTGGAAAAAGAAGCCAGGAAATTAATAGATACCAGGCACAAAGGCACAAAGTTTTGAAGCAAAAGCAGGCACAAAGCGAAACAAATAATTAATCTTTTACTCTGTGCCTTTGTGCCTAACATTAAACTTCCTGCTTTCTTTTAACTTTGTACCTTGTTCTTAAATGTGCATATTTTAATTGGAGGTCTAACGGGGTGAAAAAAATACCCATCGAAATCATCGCCGATAAAATAAAATCAGCGTATCTAGAATCCTGCGTCATGGCCGATAAAGAGTTGTTAGCGTTGTTGCAAAAAGCTCTGCGTCAAGAAACTAATAACCGTGCCAGAAATGTATTAAAATTGATCCTTGAAAATTGCCGGATAGCCAAAGTCAAAACAAGACCCATGTGCCAGGACACCGGCATGGCTGTGGTCTTCGTAGAGCTAGGGCACAATGTATTGATCAGCGGCGGGACCCTGGAACAGGCTATACATAGAGGCATCAGTACTGCCTGCCGGGAAGGATACCTCAGGGCCTCTATCGTTGACCCATTGAACCGAAAAAATACCGGTGATAACACACCGGCTGTTATATATACAAAGTTAGTTGCCGGCAAAACCTTAAAAATGATAGTCATTCCCAAAGGTTTTGGCAGCGAGAATATGGGCCAGGTGAAAATGCTTAAACCAGGCGAGGGAACAGCTGGTATCACAGAATTTGTGGTAGCCGCAGTGAAAAAAGCCGGCGCTAATCCCTGCCCACCGGTCTTCCTCGGGATAGGGATCGGCGGTACCCTGGATAAAGCCGCTTTGTTGGCCAAGGAAGCCTTGTTCGGCATTGATCTGCCGGTAAAGAAGGAAAAATCAATAGCTGCTCTGGAACAACGGCTGCTCCGGGCAGTTAATAAACTGAATATCGGTCCGGCTGGCCTGGGTGGAAAAAATACAGCTTTAAAAGTAAAGGTAAAAACATATCCTACGCATATTGCCGGATTAGCGGTAGCCATTAATATCGGTTGCTGGTGCCATAGAGCAAAAACAATTGAAATATAAAAAATAGAAAATTAAAACGACAGATAAAAAATGAAAATGATTAAGAAATTACAATTACCATTAGACGAGAAAACTATCGGCAGTTTAAAAGCCGGGGATGAAGTTTTACTGACCGGGAGCGTTTACACTGCCAGGGATGCCGCGCATCAAAGAATGGTTAAAAAGCTGCCCCTGAATATAAAAGGAGCGGTCATCTACCATACTGGACCAACACCGGCTAAGCCCGGAGAAGTCATCGGCTCGTGCGGACCGACTACCTCAGCCAGGATGGATGCTTTTACTCCATTATTGTTGAAAAAGGGATTGCAAGCGATAATCGGTAAGGGCCAGATAGGCGAGGCAGTTAGAAGAGCTATTAAAGAGTACAAGGCTGTCTACTTTATTAGCCCAGGCGGTTGCGGAGCATTATTAGCGGAGAAAGTAAAAAAAAATACGTTGGTAGCCTATAAAGATCTTGGTTGCGAAGCCATATATAAATTGGAGATAGAAGATTTCCCGGTGATTGTAGGCCTAGATTCCAAAGGACGGAGCGTGTCTAGCTGATGACCGAGAGAACCTTGATTATCGTCAAGCCAGATGCAATGAGTAAAAGGATCAGCGGTAAAGTAATCCAGGCTTTAGAAGAACAGGGGTTACAGCTTGTCGCTGGTAAGCTGTTGCAGCTTTCCAGACCCCGGGCCGAGGATTTTTACGGCGAACATAAAGGTAAGGAGTTTTATGAGCCGCTAATCAATTTTATATCCAGTAATCCCTGCCTGGTAACAGTCTGGGAAGGCGCCGGGGCCATTAAAAAAGCCAGGGAAATAATTGGCGCTACTGACCCGGCGCAAGCTAAAGAAGGAACGATCCGGAAAAAATATGCCACTGACAACCGCCATAATGGCGTGCATGGTTCGGATAGCGCCAAATCAGCGGAACGGGAAATAGCTTTTTTCTTTAGTGACACAGAAATCTTCCCTTGGGAAGAGAAGGTGTATAAGAAATGATAAGAGGCACAAAGGCACAAAGTTTTAAGCAAAAGCAGGCACAAAGGAAGTACAAGAACAAGGAACAAAACGAAAGAGTATTTTTTACTCTGTGCCCATGTGTCTAATATAGAACTTCCGATTTATTTTTTTTAACTTTGTATCTTATTCTTAAAACTCTGTGCCTTTGTGCCTGGTATTTGTTTTTACTTTGTGCCTATTTTGAGGAGGTCTAACAGGGTGAAAATTCTCGTCTTAAACTGCGGTTCTTCCAGTATTAAATATCAATTTATCAGCATGACGAACGAAAAAGTGCTGGCCAAAGGGCAAATTGAGCGCATTGGCACCAATCAGGCTGTGCTTACCCATTATTTCGAAGACGGCAAAAGCGCTAAGGTAGTCAGTGATATCCCGGACCATAACAAAGCTATTGAAGTAGTTATTAGCACCTTGACCAATACCGATTACGGAGTGATCAGTGATAAACAGGAAATCAAAGCAGTCGGGCACCGGGTCGTTCACGGGGGTGAGAAATTCGCTAATAGCGTGCTCATAACCGCGGCAGTAAAGGACAAGATACATGATTGCATTGAGCTGGCTCCCTTGCATAATCCGCATAATTTCCGCGGGATCAAGGCCTGCGCTGAACTACTGCCGGGTGTTCCTCAGGTAGCGGTGTTTGATACCGCTTTCCACCAAACCATGCCGGCGACTAGTTATTTGTATGCCATCCCTTATAGCGAATACCAGGTCCATAATGTACGACGTTACGGGTTCCATGGGACCAGCCACCGGTATGTCAGTGAGCGAGCGGCTAAGCTGCTGAAGAAGAAACCGGAACAGATCAAAGTCATAACCTGCCACCTGGGCAACGGTTGCAGTATCTCGGCGATAGAAAATGGACGGTCCATTGATACCTCCATGGGCTTTACGCCTTTGGAGGGATTGGTCATGGGTACGCGCTGCGGAGATATTGACCCGGCCATTATTTTTTATATCGCTTCCAGGCAAGGGCTTTCGCTCAGTGAGATTGATAATTTATTAAATAAGCATAGCGGACTGGAAGGCATCAGCGGTATTTCCAATGATCTGCGGGAAATCCTGAAACAGATGAATGCCGGCAATGATCGGGCAAAATTGGCAGTAGATATTTTTTGCTACCGGCTAAAGAAATATATCTGCGCCTATTTTGGCGTTATGAATGGAGTAGATGCGCTTATTTTTACTGCCGGTATAGGTGAAAACGCAGACCAAATACGGGAAATCACCTGTGCTGGTCTGGAATGTATCGGGATAAAGCTGGATGCCGCTAAAAATAGAAATACTATTGGCACGGAAGGATTAATATCTGCCAAGTCATCAAAAATAGATGTTTTCGTTATCCCGACCAATGAAGAGATCATCATCTCCCGGGATACCAGAAAGATAGTAGAAGCCATGAATAGAACAAATAGGGAGATCGTGGAGTAGACGTGTATAAGATCTTAGTAAAACGGGACCTCATACCCAGCGTAAAATTTATCGCCGTAGAAGCTAAAGACATTGCCGCCAAGGTCCAGCCTGGACAATTTGTCATTTTAAGACTAACTGAAAAAGGCGAGAGAATTCCTTTAACCGTAGCTGATTTCAACCGCCAGCTAGGAATAATCAGTATTATTTTTCAGGAGATCGGCAGAACCACCAAAGAGCTAGGCCTTTTAAAAGAAGGTGAAACTATAACCAATATTGTTGGCCCTTTAGGGCAACCGACCCACATCGAAAAAGTTGGCACCGTGGTTTGCGTCGGCGGCGGGGTCGGGACTGCTGCGCTGTATCCGATCACCCGGGCTTTTAAAGAAGCTGGCAATAGAGTGATCACCATTATCGGCGGACGCAGCCGGGACTATATCATCTGGGAAAAAGAAATCGGGGCGCTTAGTGATACCTTGATCGTCACTACTGATGATGGCTCGTATGGCATAAAAGGGCTGGTTACCAAACCGCTTGAGGAAATGATCAGGGATTCGGAGCAGATCGATCAGGTCATTGCCATTGGTCCGGTCATTATGATGAAAGCGGTGAGCCATTTGACCAAAAGTTGCGGTATCAAAACTATGGTCAGCCTTAATCCGATCATGCTTGATGGTACCGGTATGTGCGGGGTCTGCCGGGTGGAAGTGAACAATGAAACCAAGTTTGCCTGTTTTCACGGCCCTGATTTTGACGGTCATCTGGTGAATTTTGATTTGTTAATGCACCGGCTGAAAACCTACCAGACCGAAGAAAAAATATCTTTGGAGAAGGGTGAGCATTGCCGCTGATGACCATGATCAATCCTAAACAGACACCTATGTCCAAGCAGGATCCCCGGGACCGCGCGAAAAATTTTAATGAAGTAAGTTTTGGATATACCAAAGAAGAGGCGATTTTAGAAGCCAGGCGCTGCCTGAAATGCAAAAAGCCTCCCTGTGTGGCTGGCTGTCCGGTGAGTATCGATATTCCGTTATTCATTACTGCCATTATGGAAGGTGCTTTTGATCAAGCTTTGCAGGTCATAAAAACTAAAAATAGCCTGCCTGGAGTTTGCGGCCGGGTATGCCCGCAGGAAGATCAATGTGAAAAAGTATGCCTCCTGGGCCGGAAAAATGAGCCTGTTTCCATTGGCCGGCTGGAAAGAGCCGCGGCTGATTACGGCCAAGGTAATGCTCCGGCATTATTCCGGTCCAAGAAGAAGAAAGTAGCAGTGGTCGGGGCCGGACCGGCTGGATTAACCATGGCCGGAGATTTGGCCCGGAGCGGTTTCCAGGTTACGATTTTCGAGGCTCTGCATAAGCCCGGCGGTGTGCTGGTATATGGCATACCAGAATTCCGACTGCCTAAATTGATCGTGGAGCAGGAAGTAGAATCAATTAAAAAATTGGGTGTGGATCTGAGAGTTGACCAACTGATCGGACGCACCTTTACTATTGATGATCTAAAAAAAGATGGTTATCAGGCGGTGTTTATTGCCAGTGGAGCCGGGTTTCCCAAGTTTATGAATATTCCCGGGGAAAATTTTAACGGTGTCTATTCAGCCAATGAATTCCTGACCAGAGTAAACCTGATGAAGGCTTATTTGTTCCCGGAATTTGACACTCCGATAAAAAAGGTAAAAAGAGTGGCCGTCATAGGCGGGGGGAATGTGGCTATGGATTCAGCCCGTACGGCCTTGCGTCTGGGAGCGGAAAAAGTGTATAATGTCTACCGGCGTTCCCGTAAAGAAATGCCAGCCAGGGTAGAAGAGATTGAAAATGCCATGGAAGAGGGGATCCAGCTGGAATTTCTAGTAAATCCCAGCCGCATTATTGATGATGGCCAGGGCTGGGTTAAAGGTTTAGAATGCCTGCGTATGGAGCTGGGAGAATGTGATGAAAGCGGCCGCTGCCGCCCGCTGCCGATCAAAGGCAGCGAATTTGTTTTAGAAGTAGAACAGGTGATTATGGCTATAGGGACAGCGGCTAATCCCTTGCTCTCAGCTACTACCCCGGATTTGAAGGTAAACAAATGGGGCTATATCGAAGCTGATGAGTCTACCGGCCAGACTTCTAAAGAGGGAGTTTTTGCCGGAGGAGATATTGTGACTGGTTCAGCTACTGTTATTTTGGCCATGGGCGCAGCGAGAAAAAGCGCTGAAGCGATAGCAAAATATTTAAAAGGCAGTAGGAATGAAAGACAGTAAAAGCGAGAAGCGGTAAACACGAAGAGCAGTAAAGGCGAGGAACAGTTGCCGGTAGATATGAAAAACAGTAAGAACGTGAACCTGGGAGGAGCCAAGATTTTTTTATCTTGAAGTATAGGAATTAAAAGCTTGAATTGAAATAAGTAAATAAAATTAGGAGGAAATAAATGGCGAATCCAAAAAGAAGACATTCTCCTTCATGGCGGGATAAACGCCGAGCCCATTGGCGTAAACTAGAGACCCCTAATCTGTCTATCTGCCCGCAGTGCAAGGAACCTAAATTACCTCATCGGGTATGCGGTAATTGCGGGTATTATAACGGTATTGAAGTGATTAAAATTAGGGTTAAGAAAGAGAAAGGCAAAGAAAAGGGAAAAGAAGTTAAGCCTGCTAAAGAAGGGGCCTAAAGCATGCGCTTAGTCCTTGATGCGATGGGCAGTGATAAGGCTCCTGACGTAGAGGTAGAAGGAGCCTGGCAGGCCAGCGCTGAAATAGACGCAGAGATCATCCTGGTCGGTCAGCAGAAAGCTATCGAAAAAGAATTAGCTAAACATAAACCGGCGGCAGGCAAGATCAGCATTGTTAATGCCAACGAAATTATCGAGATGCATGAAAGCCCGGCCCAGTCCTGCCGGCAAAAACAGGATTCTTCCATTATGGTTGGCACCAGGCTGATCAAGGAAGGTAAAGCCGAGGCCTTCGTTTCTGCCGGTAATAGCGGAGCGGTTATGACGGCCGGGCTCATGAATTTGAAACGTTTAGCCGGAGTGTCCCGTCCGGCCATAGCGACTTTATTGCCGACGCTTAACGGCGCCTGCCTTTTGGTGGATGCCGGCGCCAATGTTGATTGCAAGCCGAAACATCTCCTGCAATTTGCTATTATGGGGGATATTTACGTCAGGTATATCATGGATAAAATTAATCCTAGCATCGGCTTGCTCAGTATCGGCCAGGAAGATAGCAAAGGCAATGAATTAACCGCCGCGGCTTTCAGTTTGATCAAGAAAACCTCGCTTAATTTTGCCGGTAATATTGAGGGTCGCGACATTATTAAAGGAAAAACAGATGTCGTAGTCTGCGATGGCTTTGTCGGTAACGTGGTTTTGAAATTTGCCGAAGGCCTGGCGGAAAGCCTGTTTCATCTGATCAAGGCGGAAATAGAAAAGAAACTGATCCGTAAAATTGGAGCCATCTTGATCAAACCGGCGTTTAAGGAAATCATCAAGCGTCTGGATTATGCTGAATATGGCGGAGCGCCGCTGTTAGGTTTGAATGGAGTTTGTATCATCGGCCATGGCGCCAGTAATGCCAAGGCCATAAAAAATGCCTTAAAGGTTTCGTATGAATCGGTAAAGAATAAGGTGAACCAGCACTTGAAAGAAGAAATAAAATTGTATGAATTGGAAAGAGGATAGCCATGGATCCCGTTAGACCTTGGTATTACACGGATGTTCTATTAATAAGCAATAAAATAGGCCAGTTTTATATGGGGAAAAGATTTATACGAACTCGTTTGAGAGGAGGTCTAACAGGATGGAAACAAGCATTAGAGCGGCCATTACCGGCACTGGATCCTATCTGCCTGAAAAAATCCTGACTAACAATGATTTGGAAAAAATGGTCAAAACTTCCGATGAATGGATAACTACGAGAACTGGGGTCAAGGAACGGCGCCTGGCTGCCCAACAGGAAGCAGCCAGCGATTTAGGAGCAGAAGCAGCTAGAAGAGCTCTCCGGGAAGCGGGAGTAAAACCAGAAGATGTAGAGTGCCTCATTGTAGCGACTGTTACCGGCGATATGCCCTTTCCGTCTACGGCGTGCTTTATCCAGAATCTCTGCGGCCTGAAAAACGCCGCTGGTTTTGATATCGCGGCTGCTTGCAGCGGATATATTTATGCTTTAAATATCGCCAAATCTTTCATTGAAAGCCGAACCTATAAGAAAATACTGGTCGTTGCGGTAGATGTGCTTTCACGAATCACTGATTGGCATGACCGGGGCACCTGCGTATTATTTGGAGACGGAGCCGGGGCGGCGGTATTGGAACCGGCCAGGGATGATAATGGCATTATATCTGTCTATCTCGGCAGTGATGGAGCAGCGACAGATATGCTCAAATTGCCTGGTGGCGGATCGCGTTTTCCGACTTCCGCTGAAACCATAAAAAATAAATTGCATTATATTAAAATGAGTGGGAACAAAATATTTAAATTGGCTGTCACCGCGATGATAGATTCAGCCCAAAAAGCCATGGCCCTGGCTAATCTTAAATGCGAAGATATAAAATTACTAATCCCGCATCAGGCTAACATCAGGATAATTGAGGCCACCGCCAAAACATTAAAATTACCGGTAGAAAGGATCTTTGTAAATATCCAAAAGTACGGTAATATGTCCGGCGCGACTACGGCTATTGGCCTGGATGAAGCTTACCGTGAAAACCGTATAAAAAAAGGTGATTACGTTGAATTGGTAGCCTTTGGCGCTGGCCTTACCTGGGGCGCAGCGGTTATTAAGTGGGGCATTAAAAATATAGCGTAAAGCGTATAGCGTATAGTTTTAAGCGAGATATTTTCTATACGCTATCCGCTACGCGCTAGCTTAGGGAGTTCCATGAAAAAAATCGCGTTTATGTTTCCCGGGCAGGGATCGCAATATGTAGGGATGGGCCAGGAATTATATAACAAATACGAGCGGGTCAGGGAAATATTTGATCAGGCTAATAAAGTTCTGGGATATGACCTGACCAGGATAATGTTTGCCGGACCACTGGAAACCTTAACTCAGACCCAGTATACCCAGCCGGCGATTTTTACTTTAAGCGTCGCGGCCTGCGTCTTGCTGCAGAGAGAGGGTGTTACCCCCCAGGCTGTAGCTGGACATTCTCTGGGAGAGTATTCCGCGCTGTCCGCCAGCGGGATATTGAGTTTTGAAGAGGGCCTTAAAATAGTACAGATCCGCGGCCGATTACTGCAAGAATCAGCAGCCAAACATCCAGGGAGCATGGCTGCTATCATCGGCCTGGACAACGAGAAGGTAGAAGCCATTTGCGCGAATATAAAATCTGGAGTAGTGGAAGCGGTAAATTATAACTGCCCGGGGCAGTTGGTGATCGCCGGCCAGGCCGCGGCAGTGCAGGAAGCGCTGAAAAAAGCGCAAAAGGCCGGCGCCATGAAGGTTATCCAGCTAGCGGTTTCTGGACCGTTTCATTCCAGTTTAATGAAAGAGGCTAGTGTCCAACTAGAAAAGGAATTAGCTGATTTTGAGCTGCATGATCCGCTCGTGCCTCTAGTAGCTAATTACAGCGCCAAATTTGTCCAGAATATAACCGAGGCTAGAATCTCTATGATCAAGCAGGTATATTCACCGGTCCTTTGGGAAAAATCAATGGGACAACTTATTAATAATGGGAGCGAGCTGTTTGTAGAAGTCGGGCCAGGAAAAGTTTTAGGCGGATTATTAAAACAAATAAAGCGGAAACTACCTTATGCCAATATAGAAGATGATAAAACCTTAACCGACTTTTTAGCTCAATTGTCAAATAGTTAATAGCTTTAGATAGGCGCTAAGTTTGTCTCCATGGCAGAAGGAGCGCACTTTTAATTTTTAGTTGACAAGACTCTAAAAAAACCCTTGACAAGATATTACTTCTGTGATATTGTTATTATGTAAGAATTTAATATGACCCATTATCTGCTCCCGGGAGGTCTCTCCGTGGCTTTCCTCCTTAAGGGAGCAGATTTTTTTTACTCGCAAAACTCTTGCATATTTTTTAAGATCATTGTAAAATGTTGCTATAACGATTTTATGCGGTTAGAAAGGAAGGGCGGGGTGAAGATAGAAGACAAACTATATTCCATAGGTCAGGCCGCTAATATCACCGGAGTGAGGCCCTATGTCCTGCGTTATTGGGAGAAGGAATTCAGCCTGATCCGTCCTATTAAGGGCGCTGGGGGACATCGTCTTTACCGGAAAGAGGATATAGAGAAAATATTGTACATAAAGGAATTGCTGCACCAGAAAAAATATTCTATTGCTGGCGCTAAGAAGAAAATTTTGGAAGAGACCAAAGAAAAGAAACAATCTGCCAGCAAAGTTGATTGGCCTAAATTTACCAAGGAATTAAAAAGAGATTTACGCAGTATATTGGCAATTCTGGAAAAGTGATAAACTAACTATTATCATTGCTGTCCAAATTAGCTCAACGAATATATTAATATACAAACTTCCCCGTAATTATTCCATCGGCCAGCGAGATTTCTCCCCACTATGGGGGACAGGACGGATTACAAAACTAATTATCCCCCCCTTGATCCCGACAAAGCGGGATCAAAGCCGGGAGGACCGGCGCGGATTTCAAATCTCAAAAAGGCTAATCCGACGAGCTATGTTGTCCAATTTGGACACGTATGAACTATTATAATAGATTTATTCTGTGAGCCAAATAATTTTCTTACGAGAAAAAACATAGATTGGAACAAGGGATGTCCTATAATAATTAACAAAGCTAAGAAAAAAGGACAGATGTAGCCCGTCGTAAGCTTCGCATTCTGGGGGTAAACTCCGCTGGCTAGTCTTTGAATCTTTTAAAATCGGGGTGTGGCGCAGATGGCTAGCGCGTTCGCTTGGGGTGCGAGAGGTCCCCGGTTCGACTCCGGGCACCCCGATTTTATAAATACTTAAATAATTTATTATTTTTGTAATTTGGATTTTGTCATTGCAGAGGTATATTTTTGGCGCCGAAGAAGATCCTTTTTTTATATATCCATCCAGGAACCGGCCATGAAGCTGCGGCCAGGGCTCTGCAGGAAGCGGTCCGCAATGTCAATCCGCGCGTTTCAACCGAAGCTATAGATTCCTTGCGCTATATGTACCCGATTTTGAGCAAAGTCGTCTCTAAAACCTATTCCGGTATTATTAAAAGGACACCGCAACTATGGGACTACCTTTATGATAATTCGGATATTCTAAATGCCACTGCCACCTTGCGTAATATGCTGGGCAAGCTGAAATTAAAAAAAATCGAAAAGCTTTTGGCCTTCTATGATCCTGATGCAGTTGTCTGCACCCAGGCGGCGCCGTGCGTGCTTCTTTCTGCTTATAAGGAACAAACCGGCTGGCGCAAGCCGCTCATCGGAGTAGTGACTGATTACCGGGCGCACGCCTATTGGTATGCCCCCTACACAAATTTATATATCGTGCCCACCGGTCAAACCAAACAGGACTTGATTCAATTGGGAATACCAGATAGGAAGATAAAAGCGCTGGGCCTTCCTATCGACCCGAAATTTGCCATTACCCAGGATAAAATATCCGCTAAGCAAAGGATGAAACTTAACCCCTGGTTGCCGACCATATTAGTGATGGGAGGGAGCCAGGGACTGGGCCCGTTGGATGCTGTTATTAAGCAATTAGCCGAAGTACGGATGCCTATTCAGACTATTGTCATCTGCGGCACAAACCGGAAATTAAGGCGCAAAATGAAGCGCCAGGCTTTCCATTTTGGGTCCTCCTTACGAATCATGGGCTATACCAAAAACATTGACAAAATTATGGCTGCCTGTGACCTGATTATCACCAAACCAGGAGGAATGACTTCTTCAGAGGCCCTGGCTAAAAACCTACCGCTGATCATTATCAGCCCGATTCCCGGACAAGAAGAGAAGAACAGCCAATTTTTATGTAAACACCATGTGGCTATCAGGTTAGATGATATCTCTGAACTGCAGCAGGTCATCGAATACCTGATCCGCCATCCTGAAAAACTGGAAGCCATGCGGGAGAACACAGAGAAGATCGCCAAGCCTAATGCCTCGCTCCTGGCGGTAAATTCTATTCTGGATCTGCTCAATATATGACCTATTGGCTCTATCGCCTGCTGCAAATTATAGCGAATAGCTGTCCCCTCAAATGCAATTATGCCCTGGCTGAAATATTAGGATATTTGAATTATCTATTCAAGCTAAATCATCGGGCCAATGTATTAGCCAACCTGCGCTATATTTTACCCCCAGAAACCAGTCTGAAGGTAAGAAAGGAAAAAGTCCGCGCTGTTTTTGTTAACTTTAATAAGTATCTTTTTGAATTTTTCTCGATCAAGATCCTGGACCGGGAGCAGACGAAAAATATAATGGCACCGCAAATGGCAGCCTTATTCTCTGAACTTAACCGGAAAAAGCAACCATTCATCATCGTCTCCGCGCATTTTGGAAACTGGGAAATCGCCGCCAATGTGCTTGATTCACTAGGGTTTGTCAACAATTTAATATATCAGCCTCATAAAGATAAAAGGATAAATGATTTTTTCATTAATAACCGGGATTACCGCAATACCAAATTAGTGCCATTGGGGATGGGTCTTAAAAATGCTTTTAAAAGCCTTAAAAAGGGCGAAATGTTGACCATGGTGGGAGATTGGGGATTAGGAGATGACGCTGGAATTGAAGTGCTGTTTTTCGGGCAAAAAACACTTTTTCCGCGTGGCCCGGCAAAAATAGCAGTCAAAACCAAGGTGCCAATCTTTCCCAGTATGTCTGTCAGGGAAGGACCCAACAAGTTTTACATCGGTTATGAAGAACCCATATCGTGGGATCGGCAGGCCCCGGAAGAAGAGCAAATAAAAAGTATCACCCAGTCTTTTGCTTCAATATTGGAAAAACAGGTTCGTTCGCATCCGGAGCAATGGTTGATTTTCAGACGGATCTGGCCGGAACAGAAAGACAATGATCTTGGTGTTTGTCAGTAGTATTAAAAGGAGTACTTCTTGATCCATAAATTCATCCTGAAAACTTTAGCCTTGATCCTTACCCATATTGTAGCCAGCCGGCTTATTTCCATTCCACTAGCCGTGGCCATGTTCGTGAAGTGGTATATTGCGGTTCTTCTTATCTTTACCATGGATATAGCGCAGGTACCGTTATTTTATCATCTTTATGAACAGCCGCAAAAAATCAGATTCATCACGGCCCGCTTGCGCCTCTGGCGGCAACGATGGAAGCGCAGCGGCTATAAGAAAAAAAGAATCATCAGGGAAGACCGGAATTGGCAGGCCCTGGTGCTGAAAAGGGCGCAAAAGTTCGGCCAGTGGGGGATTTTATTGGTATCAGCCATGCCCTCGTTAGGCGGTGGTATGTGGACCGGTGTCTTGCTGGCGCATCTACTCAAATTAGACAAAAAAAGAAGTTACTTATTGCTGTCTGCAGGAAGCCTGATGAGTTGTCTATTATTGGCGTTAGGTTTCGGCGGTATCAAGACTTTGATCGTACATCTGGTGAAACTATTAGTGTAGTATAGGGTAAAACAATGAGCGCGGAATTTGATCTTTATATTGCCTCACGGGAAAAAATGGTACGGGAACAAATTGTCTCCCGGGGTATCAAAAACCAGCAGGTAATTAATGTTTTCAGGAAAGTCCCTCGGCATAAATTTATCGACCAGCAGTACTGGAAAGAAGCCTATAGCAACTACCCGCTGCCCTTGACTCACGGGCAGACTATTTCCCAGCCCTACATAGTAGCGCTGATGACTGAATTATTGGAACTGTATGACGATGAGAAAGTTTTGGAGATCGGGACAGGCAGCGGCTATCAGACCGCCATCCTGGCAGAATTAACAAAAACTGTATATACTGTAGAACGATGGCCGGAGCTCAGCCAGGCAGCCCAACAAACGCTGCAGGAATTAGGCTATAAAAATATTCAGTTGCAGATAGGCGATGGCAGTACCGGATGGCAGGAACATGCTCCGTACGACCGGATCATGGTCACGGCTAGCGCGCCCAACATTCCCCAGCCGCTCATTGACCAGCTCAAAGAAAACGGCAAAATTGTCATGCCCCTGGGTTCAAATTTCGGGCAAGACCTGGTGGTAGGAGAAAAGCATAAAGGAGAAATAAAAATATTCAATTACGGGAAATGTGTTTTTGTGCCTTTAATAGGAGATTTCGGCTGGGCTAAAGAAAAGGAGAGCGCATGATCACCCAGATTATTGAGTTCCTGAAGCAAACTTTTTCGCAGGAAATGGTAGTCCTCATTGTTTCAGCATTGCCGATCAGTGAATTGAGAGGAGGGATCCCGTTAGCTTTATCTTTCGGGTTCTCTTACGCTAAAGCTTTCTGGCTGTCAATTCTCGGTAACAGCGCGATCATTATTCCTGCATTGTTCCTGCTGGATTCAATAAGTAAATTTCTAATGCGCTGGAAGATATTTAACAGGTTTTTTACCTGGTTCTTTGCGCGTACCCGTAAACACAGCGATTCAGTGGAAAAGTACGGAGCTATTGGATTAGCTATTTTTGTGGCTATCCCTCTGCCTATGACCGGAGCCTGGAGCGGTTGCGTGGCAGCTTACCTGTTTGGCATTAAATTCCGCTATGCGTTGCCCAGTGTTTTTCTAGGAGTAGTGGTGGCAGGCATAATTGTTCTCTTGACTTGTGTGGGATTTATTGGTATATTTTCTAAGTTCGTGGGAGTCTAAGAATAAAAGACGCAAATGGTATATAGCCTATAGCTAATGGCAAAAGCAAGGAAGAACAAATGCTATTAGCCATCATAGTTATAATATCTCGGGGCGTAGCGCAATTGGCTAGCGCGCACGGTTCGGGTCCGTGAGGTTCCCGGTTCAACTCCGGGCGCCCCGACCAATTAAACATTTGGCTAGCGCGCACGGTTCGGGTCCGTGAGGTTCCCGGTTCAACTCCGGTCGCAATTGCTGAACGAAGTTCGAACCTTTTTTGAACAAAACTCCAACTGATTGCCGCGCTTCGCGCGGCAGAGACTGAAC
>JACRDM010000020.1 GCA_016218565.1 Elusimicrobiota bacterium
GCTATATTATGCCTATTGAACCACTCTACCAGGCAGTCAGTAAAATGGCCGTAGAATCAGCTACCGGCGATCCGCGATTTTCGCCGGTCACCAAAGATGAGTTAGTCAAACTGGTCATTGAAATATCTGTTCTTACGGTTCCAGAGCGAGTCAAGAATCTGGATAATATTATTCTGGGCACGCACGGCGTGATCGTCAGAAAAGGCGGCCGCGGCGGGGTGTTCCTGCCCCAGGTAGCTACCGAAACTGGTTGGAGCAAAGAACAGTTTCTGACCGAACTATGTGAGCAAAAAGCCGGCTTGCCGGCAGAGGCTTGGAAAGATTCTGACACAGAATTATATACCTTTAGCGCGCAAGTATTTCAGGAAAAAGGACATTGATCCCTTATGTGGGCTGATTTTTTAAAATTGTTCTTTACTGGTTTGACTGCCGGGGCCGGTCCTTGCTTGCTTTCCTGTATGCCGATTTTTTTACCCTTATTGGCCGCGACTGCCGACAAAACAGCGCAAGGAATAATGGCCACGATCATGTTTGCTGCGGGGAGATTAACCGCGTATCTAATACTGGGTTTCCTGGCTGGTTGGTCTATCCGCATCCTGGATAAACTCACCGGCTCAGCAGCTGTGCCTGTGATAATTAATATCGTGGCTGCTGTTTTCATCATTATCTTAGGCGTGCTTATCACTGCCGGCCGGGACATTTCTTTACCATTTTGCCGCCGCTTTATTAAATATTTCATTGACAAAAACTACCAAAGTATGTTTATTTTAGGTATACTCCTTGGGTTTGCTCCTTGTCTGCCGTTAATCGGAGTATTAACCTATATCGCAG
The DNA here is from genome assembly GCA_016218565.1 of Elusimicrobiota bacterium. Lineage (GTDB taxonomy): Bacteria > CAYTYR01 > UBA6262 > UBA6262 > UBA6262 > UBA6262. Next base: position 832 of record JACRDM010000020.1, read on the forward strand.
TCAAAGCATCTTCGCCCTGGCAGGGACTCTGGCACGCTGGCAGTTTTGGTATTGGCAATGGGCTATCCTTACTGCTGATAGGAGGATTTTCTGCCCATATCTTAGCCCAGGGCAAACAAAAAGCCGGACCGGGACAGAAAATAATGATCAAAGCGTGCGGTATATTTTTAGTAGTGTGGGGAATTCTATTAATGATTAATAAATAACCGGAGGTATTATGAACGAGCGCATTATCTTGAATGTTTGGTTCATCTCCAGTAATAACAATTACATGAATGACGTCATTACCCTATTTGTGAACCTGTTTGAAAAAGACCATCCGTATATAAAAATTAACCTGGAACTCAAACATTGGAACACGGTATGGGAAGAACTGCTCAGTACTAAGGGAAGTTCCCGGTCTCCGGATGTGGTACAGATAGGTTCCACCTGGATCGGTTATCTCGGTCAGCAGGGTTACCTCCTGGGACTCAATGATTTGATAAAAGAAGCCGGGGGAGCCGCCGCCTTTGACGATAATATTTTCAAAACTTGCGTGCAGCCGCTCACCGGAGAGATACATGCCCTGCCCTGGTTCATTGACGTCCGGGGGCTTTACTACCGGGAAGATATTCTGCTAAAGAAAGGATTGTCGGTCCAAGATCTTTCTTCCTGGGAAGGATTCATAAATACCAGCGCTAATCTTAACAATATTGAAGTAAAAGGTAAGAAAATACCTGCTTTGGGCCTGGGAGGCGGTGAGAAATGCGGCGAACTGCTACATAATGTCATGCCTTTTGTTTGGGCGGCCGGGGGAGACATATATAACGAAGAAACAAGAGAAGTAGTGGTTAACAGTGAAGCTACTTTGAAAGGAATGAAATTTTTCTTCAACTTGTTCAACCAGGGACTAATACCGTTACATTGCCTGGGGTTGAATTGCGCTCAGCTCACTCTTGAATACTTCCAGGGAGCCTATGCCATTTGTGTCACCAATGTCATTGATGTATTCAGCATGGCCTATACTGAATCTTTCTATAATATTGATATCGCCAAGAAATGCCACGCGATTAATTTTCCAGCCGGACCAAAAGGGAGCTTCTCTTTCGGAGGAGGGAGCGCTCTGGGCATTATGAAAAATTCTCTGTACCCTAAAGAGGCCTGGGGATTAATACGTTTCCTTACCGGCGTGGAAGCGCAAATATATTATGCCCGGTCTTGCGGCGCTATCCCCGCAGTCAAAAAAGCATTCAATACCCATTATTTCCTGACCAATCCGCGTTTTATGGATTTTAAGGCCATAATTAAACAGGCCCGCTATTACCCGGTCCTGAGCCAGTGGGGAAAAATAGAAGAAGTTATGGTCAACCGGCTCTTTGAAATTTACCTGGCCATCGGCCAGAGCCAGGGACAATGCGATTTCAATCTGTTAAACAGGCAGATGAATGCCGCGGCTTTGGAAATAAAGGAACTCTTAAAGTACTAGGTCTTTGGGTATTTGACCAACAACTTAGTTACTAGCAAACTCACAGATGTCCACTTGGCCTATAAATTCTCGACGACAAGCGCCGGACTTAATCAATAATGAAAGGCTGAGCCTGTCGAACCATCCCGCTTGACGGCAGAATGATTACGGCTATAGTTTAGGTAATATATTCCCTGAGTTAATTTGGACAGCAATGGGGCAACCTGATAGGAAATGAAAAATAAAAATCCGATCAAATTTACGGCCGGATTGCTTTTGTGGCCTCTGGTTTTAGCGGCTTTCCGGGCGTTTCTGACGCAATTGGGCGCTTTCACTCATTATCAGGGAAGCGTTCAATATTATTTTTTTGGCGGATTCTTAAGTTACTTAGTGTTCCAGTTTGTTTTTTTTAAGCCGAACCGCACGTATGTATTCGGGCATGAGTTGACCCATGCGTTATGGGGCCTCCTGTTCGGCGGCCGGGTAAAAGATTTCACCGTGAAAGCCACCAGCGGAAAGGTGGTCCTGACCAAAACCAATTTTTTGATCAATTTAGCGCCTTATTTTTTCCCGCTTTATACCTTCATCGTGGTCATTATTTATAGTATATTGCAAACCTTTGATCTTGATCAGAAGTTCTTTGTTTATATTATATTCGCCCTGGGATTTACCTTTTCTTTTCATCTAGCCTTGCTGATCTACGCTTTTAGTTTAGGCCAGTCTGACGTGAAAAAAACAGGACGTGTTTTTTCCTTGACTTTAGTAGCTCTTTTTAATATCCTAGTGGCGGTTCTTATTCTAAAACTCATGGTCCCGGATATCATTCAGGTAATTGGTTTTGGCCGGGAAAGCTGGCAAACCTGCAAAGATATTTGGCTCTGGCTGGGCGCTACCCTGCTAGAATTCAAGGACCTCATTTTTAAAGAAAAAGCCCTTTTCCTATGGAACAAATAATCGCCAAAGCTGTCCGTTACTGTCTTTACCTGCTCGGCCAGAAGAATTATACGAGCCAGCAGCTCCGGGACAAGCTTCAGCGCAAGAAATATCCGGCCGCAGCCATTACCGCGACGCTGGCTAAACTGAGTTCCTGGCATTATCTGGATGATGATATTTTTACCGAAACATATGTCCGTGGCCGGTTGCGCTTTAAGCCGCGCGGACAGCAATTGATCTTAAGAGAACTGCAGCTTAAAGGTATTTCAAAAGAGTTGGCGCAAGCAAAAATTGCCAAAGTTATGCAAGCAGAAAAGTTAGATGAACTGGGGTTGGCGGAAAAAGCGCTGCGCAGGAAACTGAGCAGCTACCAGCAGGCCCCCGCGGAAAAAGGAGCGCAACGGGCCAGAAATTACCTTCTCAGGCAAGGTTTCTCGTATGAGATTACCGATAAATTGGTCAAATGCTACTGGGGAGAAAAAGCTAATAGGCGCAAAGCGGAAATAATAAGGCACAAAGGAAGAAATAAAGTGCAATACGAAACAAAATATTGATCTTTTACTCTGTGCCTATTATTGAATATTTATTGAATATTTATTTTCCTTGACAATACCAGATGTAGTGTGTTAATCTTAAAACACTCCTTTATATAGTATTTAGTGGTGGCCAGGAAAGAAGGGTTCTCCCTTGAAGTGCCCATTTTGTGGTTCTCTTGATGATAAGGTAATCGACTCCCGCCCGCTGGAAGAAGCTTCCCTAGTCAGAAGAAGACGAGAGTGCCTGGCCTGCCAGAAGCGTTTCACTACGTATGAAAGGCTGGAAGAAGTACCTTTAATGGTTATCAAAAGCGATGACCGTCGGGAGCCGTTCAGCCGGGAAAAGCTCAGGGCCGGCTTGCTAAGATCCTGCGATAAACGTCCGATCAGCATTGACAAAATAGAGAAAATTATCAGCGAAATTGAATATGAAATGCATAACTATTACATCATGGAAGTGCGCTCTTCATTAATCGGCCAAAAAGTTCTGAAACAGCTGAAAGAGCTGGATGAAGTGGCCTATATCCGGTTTGCCAGCGTGCACCGCAACTTCAATGATATCAATACTTTCATGCAGGAACTTAAAAAGCTTAAAAAATAAAAAGACCGACAGGGAGAAATAAAAGAAAGTGATTAACCCCGCCCTTTTTAAAGAATCTAAAATACAACAAGTTAGGCTCCACTTCGTTCCGCTAACTGATTACGCTGATTACCAGCTCTGGCTTAAATCTGCCTGCCCGGTTAGATAATTTTATATCTAACCGGGTGAATAATCTGACTTTTAATCTGGGTAATCAAGTATAGGATTGAAATTCCCATACTTTAAATTGCCGGAGTGATATTATTA
>JACRDM010000137.1 GCA_016218565.1 Elusimicrobiota bacterium
ACAATACGTTTATGCTCTTTTATCTTCAATAATACCGCCTGTGCTAACGGCAGCATCTTATTCCAAAAACGCCTGATACTTTCCTTCTTGCCCTGTAATGTATGTAAAGCAACTTTCTGCTTTATTGTTGAAAATAGCTTAATCCAAAAACCATGTATTTCTTCTTTGAAAACAACGATCCAGCCGGCTACAAATAGTAACCAGGTAAAATAGGTAAACCGAGACTGTAAAGGTATGTAAAACGCCAGGCAGGATTTATAGACTCTTGATACGGCATTGCCATAGGGATGATGTTTCGCGGAGAGGAGTAAGATGCTTTTCCAAGGATTTGGCCCAAATACCCAGACCCAAAATGAATTCGTCACTTTCAGGCAGGAATTAACCAGCACTGTATAATAAGGCCAAACCCAAAACACTAAGATAAATATGGCTAGGCCTTTTAAAACGTCCGGCGATTTTTGGTAATATTTCTTTCTGATATAAGCATAGACCAAGGCGGATAAAGGAGCCAGGATAAAAAGATTTTGGATTAATAGATCAATAATGCGCAGATCGCTGTGTCTAAAAACATCTGACAAATACAATAAAGACAACAAAACAAATATAAAGATACCGGCAGGTCTTCTAAAAAACCGTACATAAGGCAGGCTGGATAGCCATTGTATCAGTAGTATACATTTATCGAGAGCCAGACCTGCCACGATAGAGGTGGTGAATAAAAAGGCCAGGTAAAAGAACAATGTTGGTTTGCCAGAAACCGGCATAGCCCAGGCAGAACTGATCATGAATATCAGCAGGATACTGATCCAATACGGCTTTTTTTTCAAGAATTTCCATCTTACTATGGAGTTAACCGCAGAAAAGAAAATCAGTATCAGCCACCAATATTTAGCGTTGAACATCAATAACTTTACTAACCTGCTCCAATTGAGTAAATATGACAGCGCGCAGATGATCGCTCCTGCCAGCACCACCAATAACCTTTTTAGCGCTAATTTTACGCTCTTTTGCATTACGGCCCCCCTATTACATTATTCCATATTTGTTACTATTTCCCCTATCGCGAACTTGGCGTAAATACCCTCGCCTTCTTTAGGATTGTGATTAACTTCTGTTACTGCTACCAAGTAATACTTGCCCGCAATCGTGACTATCTCTGCCTGTCTCCGGTATATAGCGCCTTTATGCAAGATTACCCCATCTTTATCAATCAATGCATATCGCGAATATTCAGATCCATATTCTCCGGTGGAGATCCTAAAAGGAATAGGATTCAGGTCAAGGTCCGCGCTATTTGGCGCTAATCGTTCCGTAACGATAAAATTTTCCAGTTTCTGATCAAGAGTATTAAATATAGCGCACTGCCGCAGATCATGCAAAGTCACTGTTCCCACCACTGAATCCGGCTTTCCTTGTACCACTACTTTCAGCTTATCGCCGTTTCGTATCAACGCTAATTGCTCAATTGGCTTTTTTGTTTCCACCACTGTTTGCCTAACTAAGTAGCCATTAATAAACCAGGCTGAGCCAATCAGGAATGCGGCTGTGCCAGTGATCTTCAAAGTGCCGGAAACAAAAGTAGTTTGGCGGATTCCTCCCAGAAAACGATATACCACCGTAGCCAATCCCGTAGCCAGGAATACGGCGACTATTATCGGCGGCATTCCCAGCAGGTATATTCCCACGCTACCCAGAAACCCCATCCCCGTAACTACCAGGATAACCATGTCCTCAGACGTTAATTTCTTTGCTTCCGTCTCGTTACGTTGATTCATTTTTTATCCTTTGGAATTTTTCCCGTGTTTTTTCCCTTTAGTTCTGCGGTTTGTATAGTCATAGTATACCTTGTCCTGTAATCTATGTCTATAAAAACTTCAGATAGATCAGCATTCTATTCTCTTTAAACAGTTTTAAGTTAAGGTTTTTTAGTTTTCACTATCAACTCCAACGTTTTTTGCTACCAACGACAAACCACGAACGGTTTTTGTTCTTACCGCGAACTGCTGACTATTGACCTTTTTCCCTCTACTTCTACAATTCTTTAACATAATCATAAAAATGCAAAACTTTTTTAGCGTTATCTGGATCAAACAAAAACGGTTCCACATCCTTGGCTAAATGCTTGAAATCCAGGCTCTGGCACTTAACCAGTAGTTTTTTCTTTAAACCGGGTAGATCTTTGATCGCCATTTTTTCCAGTAAAAAATCAAAATTTGGCTTGCTCCGCCCCATTAAAAAAAACGTATCATAAAAATCCCGGCCCATAGCGCGTTTTCGGTGAAAAATGGCGTAGATCTTCTGCGACACCAATATATCCACCGGCACCACCTTGATCCTCAGGAAAACATCAAACTTATTAAGAAAAACCTGATCCGGTTTATACCTAAACTTTTGCGGTTCAGCATCAATCTGAATCAGCAGTCTTTCTTCTTTGTATCCGGATAATCCCAAGTCATATAACACCCGGTTGATCTTTAAATAACAGTGCCAGGCCCCTTTAAAAACATTCCTGATCTCCACAATGTATCCTTCCAGCTCCAGTTTTCTTTTTACCAACTCGGTCATCTGCCCAAAATCCCGGCGGTTCAGGCCTAGATTATCAAAATCAAGATCCTCCGAAAACCGGTTATGCTCATAAGCAATCCGCAACGCCGTACCGCCCATAAAAGCTAATTCCTGACCATATTTTGAATCAAAAATAATAGACAATATCTTATATTGCAGGTACTCCCGCATAATATTCTTCTTGAACGGCTTCAGATAGTCTGGATAAAAAGTTTCAATTTGTTTAAGATCAAGCATGCTGCAGGTACTCCATAAAATTATTTATTCTTCTCAAAAGCCGCTTCTGGCCCATTCTTTCCGCCAACGCTCTCAGTTTGTCCGGATCGCCTTCCTTCTGGAACAGCTCAGCGTTAAACCGGAGCTTATTAAAATCATCTCCGCTATTTATATCAGGATTGATATAGAAATAGTCTAATATGGCCTTTTCCCGCCAGGCAATTTTGCCATACTTGCCGTTATGATTGATCAGCTCATAGCCTAAAAAAAGGCCGGGCTTCAGCGAGTGGTACTTAAAATTGGCGATTGGGGTCTTAAAAGCGCGCGTTACCAGAGTGCTGGCAGAGGTTATCCCATACACGCTTTCCGGGATGAGATGGTAATAAGACAGAGCGGATTCAAAAGAAACATAGGAAGGATCATATATCTTATTGGCCAAAGTAAACAGGGCAAATTCATCAAGCTCTACATCAGTGAAAATATAATAACCCCTGATCACCTTTCTGATATAACCCTTTTCCTGCCAGTTATTCAGCCTGCGGCGATGAAATTCTGAGTCTACACTGTGTATATCTGAAAGCGAAAATATGGTAAAATTCTGTAAAGCCTGCCGAAATTCTAAAAACCTCATCTATTTCTCCAAACTGCTATTAATAGCACTTACAAGAAACAATATGCCATTTTATCGTTAATTTGTCAAGCATTATTTTACCTATCAATTGGGACTATAACGCAAAATGCTATTTGTTCATCATTCGTTCAGTGTATATTTTATTTTTGCACCGTATTTACACCGCATCAGCGGAGACTTCCAGTGAGCGCATTTCGGAAGTGGAATCTGGTAACAATTATTTTTCAACAACTGTCCAGTGGCCACCTTTGTCGGGTCCTATCCTTTTTAAGACACCCATACTTTTTAACTTGGCAATATTACCTTGTATCTTACGGGTAGATATCCCAACCATGTCGGCTAAAGTTTTTGCAGAAATAGCGGGATCTTTGGCAACTGCTTCTATGATCATTTGTTGATTTGTTGATAATTTTTCTACGACTTTTTCTGAGGCCTGTTTTAAAGCATATTCGGGATTGCGGTAAAATACTGTCCGGAAAAAATCTGTCATCTCAAATTGCGGCTCTTTCAATCCAGCATCACGCATGAGACCCCTCATTCGTTTTATGCCTGAGCCAATACGCTCCACTTTGCCCATGCGATGGAACAAGTCGGCAATAATCAAATTTCTGCGCACTGATGTTTTGCCGAAATCACGCGACGATAATCCCGCGGGAAGCCCTCCAGGATTTTCAATCTCTACCCGGTCATCATATATTTCGCGTCAGTTCATAAATCCCATACGGGTGCGCTCGAGGAACCGCCGGGTCTGGAAAATCGTGACCATTGACCTTTTGAGCTTTGCCTTTCATAAGCCATTGCTTTCCCTGATTAGCATAGTTTCCAATCAATTCCT
>JACRDM010000136.1 GCA_016218565.1 Elusimicrobiota bacterium
ATTCTTATATTCAGGCGATTGACAAATTTGGCCGGCTTCTGGTATACTACCTTGAAATTGTTGAAAGGTCCCATCGTCTAGGGGTTAGGACACCACCCTCTCAAGGTGGAGACACGGGTTCAATTCCCGTTGGGACTACCAAGTAAAATCAATGGGTTACCCCATTGGAGATCAGTATAACCATTGACAGCCAGTAACTATCCTGATAAAGTAAGGAATCGCCGGATTTTGCAAGCTCAACTCAACTTTGTATCCGCCGCTGCTATGCGGGATGGAAGGAGGATGCTACAAAATTATGACTGGAAAAGCCGCTAAAATATGTCTGGGGATTTTTATGGGTTTGGGGCTGATGTTGTTGTCCCCGGTTATGGGATATGCCAGCCTGAAGCTGGAACTGGTTCAGCCGAAAGTCGGGATAATAGAACCGGGGGCGGCTCTGGCCTGGGAAAACGAAACCATAAAGAGCTGGAGAGCTAACGGCTGTATAAATGTGATTAATGAAGGGCGGGACGGGATATTGGAGATGGAGTTTAAAATCCTGGACGCCGATGCGGAAGGCAAACGGTCTTATTCCGGGGAATTTGACGGGGCGACGCCCGGCCTTCAAATCTGCCCTTTTCCTGATGAACCGGATCGCTGCGCAGACCAGGAAGTGACAGATGCGGTGGACCGGCAGGGCATATTTAAAGCCCATGTTACCATACGCATAAAAAGCTATGCGAAGCATTTATTCAAAGTAAAACTCAGCAACACGGTTTTTCAGTTTTCTATCGGCAGCGCGGCGACAGAAAGCTCCCGGTAGGTTAGGCTGGGCCTTATACCAATTTGCTGTCAGGTGGTAAAACCTGCCAGCACGGCGCTTGTGGCGTCAGGAGATGAGCAGGGTCACCCTGTTTCCTCCTGACGCCATTCTTTAATGTTTGATAGCCATCTGGTATTATCCAACCCGACAAAATTCTAAAGCGGCGATTCCCGCCAAGCCAAGCCCCGCAGAGGGTTGTATTTACAGCAGCGTTATATTGTTTACATCCTGAACCCGGCTGGAATCAGCCAGTTTTTCCCGTAAGCGTTTCTCTATATGTTCAGGCACAAATTCGGATACCGGGCCGCCGAAGAGGGCCACTTCCCTGACCACGCTGGAGCTTAGATAGGTGTAATGCTCGCTGGGACTCATAAATACGGTCTCGATCTCAGGGCAGAGCTGGCGGTTTACCGAGGCGATCTGAAGCTCGTGCTCAAAATCGGTCACCGCCCGCATCCCGCGGATAATGGCATTCACCTTATGCCGCTGGGCATAGCCGATAACCAGCCCGTCCAGGATATCCACCTCCACCCCGGCCAGGTCTTTCACCGCCTCCCGGAACATTTCCAGCCGCTCCCGGGGATTAAACAGGGTGTGTTTCTGGGGATTGTAGGCTATGCCGACTATGACCCGGCTGAATACCCGCAAGCTGCGCCGCACTAAATCCAGATGCCCGTTGGTAGGCGGGTCGAAGGTTCCGGGGTAGAGGGCTATCTTGTTCAATTTGTTATTTCCAATTAATAGTTTTGACCTTTGAATTAAAGGACATCTGGTAAAGTCCGTAGCCCCACAGCACTGCCAGCATTATATATACAAAAATAGCCGTAAAGCGCTCTGAAGAATACTCCTTCAGAATACCAAAGATGTTGATTCCCAGAAAATAAACTGAGGCCAAAGCAAATATGCCATACTCGATAAGCAGTACGATTCTGGCCCACTGCTTCTGTTTTCTCAAGCCCTCCAGCACCAGCAGCATCAAGCCGGTAAGTACGGCCAGGGCCGCCATGTTTTGCCAGAGGTAGGTCTTTAATTCAAACAGCCTCCATAAAGCCCATACAATCGTAGCCGTGACGAATGCAGTAAAATAGTAATATACCACCGCATACAACCCCTCACCGCTTTTATCCGGTAATCCGGCCACATCCAAATTTTCAAACCACATTATTGGTACATCCTTTCTATTTAAAATCTAGGCCGACATAGAAGTAATAATATAGGCCTGCTCCATCTGCATTCCGAAGAAATTACTGTTACTTATTTCGAAAACTTTATGTTCCGTTTGAATTTTTTTATGTATAGCATTTAATGTCGGGCTATCTTTATTTATCAAGAAAATTCCAGAGAGGTATACCATTTCCTGTGGTTTCAAATATAATCGCAGTTTTTCGGCTAAATAGTCATAAGATTCTTTTCTATTTGCATTGAGCCATGAGGCAGATACAACTAAATCCCATCTATCAATAGCATCTTCTCTGAGGAAGAGCGCAAACAAGGAAAACTTACCCCTTTCATTTGAAATATCACGCTCAAAAGAAACAAGTTTTTCTACCATTTCATCAACTATAATATCAATAAACATAGGCCCTCTTTCCTGAAGTTACCCTAAAATCCCCACTAAAATCTTCACAGACTCAATTAACAACCTGGTTTGTTGTTTGGTTGTGCTACCAATTGGATCATAACGCATTTCAGGGTTCCAGTTTTTTATGAATGACCATTCAGACGCATATTTGGTCTTAACTTTTTCCTCCACACCTGAAAGTCTCAACAACATTTCCAAACTATGCGTTTTGAAGCTGTTTAATCCTTCAAAATCTTTCTTTGTCGAGGGATATTCAGGCCACCGCAATGCCCTGCAAGCTCTATACTTCAATGCTAATTCTATGGCATATCCACAGATATATATTGCACCGTCATATCTCTTAGAATTAAATAATGCTTCAGCATCCTTTAAACGTGCTCTCGCAATTTTTCGCAACTCAAGTTTATTTATCATATGGCTTAATTTTAATTCAGGCAGTCTTTTTCCCCTCAGCCTCCTCATCCTTGAGCAGCTTATACTCGATGCTGTCCACCAGGGCCTGCCAACTGGCCTCGATTATATTGGCGGAGACGCCGACCGTG
>JACRDM010000135.1 GCA_016218565.1 Elusimicrobiota bacterium
AACCATCAGTGGTCTTCAGCATGGCCCTGATCCGGCATTGCGCCTCCTCAGTTTAGTCGGCGGCGATTAACAGGCAATACGCTTGGGCGCTGCTCCGTCCTACTCGGCCGCGCAATGGATGCAGGGTAGCCAAGCCAAACCTTTCCGCGTGTTCAATCAGGATCACGGTGGCATTAGCTACGTCTAGACCCACTTCGACAACGGTGGTGGCCACCAATACATCAATCTCTTTCCCCACAAATGCTTTCATGATCTGCTCTTTCTCTTTGACTTTTAAACGGCCGTGCAGCAACCCCACCCGAAACTCGGGGAATACTTTATCCTGCAGGTTCTGGGACATTTTCCTGGCTGCTTTCAGCGTAAATTTTGGCGATTCCTCAATTAAAGGATAGACCACAAAAGCCTGGTGACCGTTGTTTATCTCGTCTTTAATGAAGCGATAAGCTTCCAGTTCATTTATTTTCAACGTTCTAACCGGTTTTCGTCCAGGCGGCAATTCCCTGATCGTAGAAACAGCCAAGTCCCCGTAAATGGTCAAGGCCAGGGAACGGGGGATAGGCGTAGCGGTCATTACCAATACATCAGGATTAGGCCCCTTTTGCCGCAACAGAGCACGCTGTTTCACTCCGAATCTATGCTGTTCATCAATCACGATCAGGCCGAGTTTGCGGAACACCACCAGTTCTTCCAACAAAGCCTGAGTGCCGATAGCTAGCTGGGCTGTCCCGGCAGCCAGAGCTTCCCGATTTTGCTTTAAATTTTTTTTATCCATACCGCTGGTCAATAACACTGCCACCAGTCCAAGTGGCTTTAGATACTGGCGCAGATAGATAAAATGCTGTTCCGCCAGAATTTCGGTCGGGGCCATTAATACTGACTGATAACCATTCTCAGCTGCCAACAGCATCGCGCACAGGCTCACGATAGTTTTGCCGCTGCCAACATCTCCCTGCAGCAACCGGTTCATCGCTCGCGGCGATTTCATATCCGTGAAAATTTCATTGATTACCTTCTTTTGGTCCGCGGTGAACTCAAAAGGCAATAATTTTTTAAAGGGGGCGAGGAAAGTCTTATGGACACGGTAAACAGTCCCTTTGGGTTGGTATTGCTGCTGAAAATGTTTCCTGGCCAGCGCTGTCTCTAGCAAAAAAAACTCGCCAAAAGCCAGTCGTTTCCGGGCCTGTTGCTGAGCCGGGAAATCCGGCGGAAAATGCATCCATTCCACAGCTTCTCTAAAGCCTGGCAAAAACTCCTGCCGGCACACGGCAGCAGGGAGAAATTCAAGTAACTCCGCGCTATAATCGTCCAAGGTCCGCCGGATCAACGCCCGCAAGAACCGCATCTTCAAATTTTTGGTAACCCTATAAAGCGGGACAATGCGGCCGGTATGGATCAAATCTTCATGATCACCGGATAATATTTCATGAGTAAAATTACTGGCCTCAAAAGTGTTTTTTTTATGGACGGCTTTGGTAAACCCCGTTAGAAAGGACTGAGTTTTATCCCGGCCATAAATGGCGGGGCCTTCTAACAGGGTAAATTTACCGCTGATAATAACTGTAGTTCCTTGAGGCAGGTAGTTTTTTAAATAAACCTGGTTAAAACACACCAAGACCACGGTTCCGGTACCATCGCTGACGGTAATTTTTAATAATTGCCGCCGCGGCCCGGTATGAATCACTTGATGACTGAGGACCGTTGCCTGGATAGTGGTTATTTCTTCAGGCTGTAGCTGGGCGATGAGTTTCAAACGGCTGCGGTCGGCATAATCGCGGGGGAAATAGGTGAGCAGATCATAAACCGTATGGATCCCCAGATCTTGCAAGAGCTTAGCTCGTTGGGGACCCACGCCTTTTAGATATTGCACATTATTATTTAGATCGATCATAGTATTAACCAAATAAAAAATCGGTGTAATCCCTGCCTGACGGCAGGCAGGTGTTTTTATAATCTGCGTAATCATAGGTTTCTCTTTTTTGAGAAACCTAAAAATATTCTCTTGCCAAGGTTTACTAAATATGCTATATTAATCGCTGTAATCCCTACCTGACCTGCCGTCGTTAGGCAGGTTTTTCTTTAATCACTGTAATCTTAATTAAACGAGGTGAATCATGCTTATCAAGTGCGCAATTTGCGGCAAACACGCTACTTCCGGCAACAAAATAAGCCATTCCCACAAGGTTAGTAAGCAGCGCTTCCATGTCAATCTACAGAAAATCCGTATTAAACTGAATGGCCAAACCGCCAAAAAATACGTTTGTACTCAATGTATCCGCAGCCAAACAGTCCAGAAAGCCTAAAAATAGCGTTAAGCGGGTAGCGTTTAGCGTATAGAAAATCCTTTAAACTATCCGCTATACGCCATACGCTATACGCTAATTAGATCCAAAAGGCAGGCTTAAAGAAACCACATATGTAGCGATTGAGTTCATTTGCTCAGGAACTACCGAGTCCCTGATTTTATTTCTCTTCATGGCCAGGTCTAACCTATAACCTTTATCCGTAAAACCCATCCCAAACGTGTACGTCACTTTATCCGGATCATTCCAATTTTCCCCACTCATGCCTGCTCTGAAAATAAACAGGTCAAACAAATACTGCTCGACCCCAACATGCTTGGTGGTCAGGTCGTCATGATCAGCATAATATATCTTTTTTATATCATACACAAACGTTACCTTCTGCGGCAGACTCATGGCCACTCCGGTGTTCAGAGTAAGGGGTAACCGGCTCTTATCATAATCGCTCCAGTACATGTACCCGCAGGCATTTATGGCGCTGATACCAAAAGAAAGATACGGGCTTGGTACAAACACAATCCCCAGGTCAAGGCTCCAGCCATTACTTGTATCCACATTGATCTTACTCACATCATTAGATGCATCTTTGGTCCGCTGGGCAATAGATAAATTGCCATTGAGATAATTTAAACTCACCCCGGTAAAAACATTCTCCCGGTACATTTTGGCCGTGGTCAACATTAATTCGTTGATATTGACTTTCTTATTGACCCACTGTTCCACCCCATTTTCATTAGTATAGGTATCAGTGGCTATTTTGGATAAAGGACGGATAGACAATGCTCCGTTGGGCGAGGCAAAACTCATAAAAGCTAATTTCCCACCCCGTAAAGGATCGCTTTTGATCACCTCCTCCCACTTGGCGTTGCTTTCTCTCTGCAGATAAGAACAAACAGTAAAAGAATTAGTTCCCATTAAAGCCAGACCAGCCGAATTCCAATAGGGGGCCGAAGCATCGGCGCTCAAGCCGGTAAAAGCCTCTCCCAGTCCAATCGCCCTGGCGCCTATAACCTGTCCATCAAACGCATCATACTCAAGCGGCGCTTTCTCCGCCCAAGCGCTACTCGCGGCTAAGAGTAATAATACTGTTATTAATCTTTTCTTTTCTTTAGGCACTTCTTGTCCTCCTAGGATATTAATCCGCGCAATCGTATTTACAATATTTCTGTAATGTGCACGATCAACTTATTTTCCCTTTTCAACTTCCGGTCATAATAATGAAGACTAAATAAAACTAACAGCGCGCCACCTATCCCGACAATGACTCCTAATTTCTCACCGCCTAAATACCATCCCAGTAAATACCCAAGAACTAAACCAAAGAGCGGAATAATATAAACCACAAATGCTGATTTCAGAATGACCGGACCGGAGACTGAGACTTTAACCTGGTCATTCACCTTGGCCCCCAGGCTATTATTAGCCAGGATCTCCATTTTATCCTGGCTACCAAGAGCGCAGATACCGCAATGAGCGCAGGCGCTATGGCGGTTCATTTCCACCAGGGCCTCTAACCCCTCTACTTTAACCACCTGTCCAATTTCTTCCAGCATTACTATTTACCCCGTTAGAAAAAGTCCCGTCATTTATAGCGGCATATTCCGCTTTTAGAATCGTGTGGCGCGGAGAAAAAGCAGGGTAAAAGCCCTGTTTTCTAACAGGGTTCTCTCTCCCGTAAACTCAACTGCTATACTATCCACTCCGGACCTAGCTTCAACTTTTTGTTTGATCAGGTCAGCAAAATATTCAGCCAAAGGTGTTCCGGCATACCAGTAAGAAATTAGGATTTCAGACTTAGGACCTAGGACTTACGTCATTCTCCGACGGTCTATGTCCTCTGGCAACTATTTTACTTTATTTAAAATTTCCAGTATATGTTCTTCCAATCCCAGCGCCATCAGATGCACCCCGTCAACTTGCGGTTTCATCCGGGAAATAAGCTCACTGGCGATAGCGATTCCCTCAGCGAGCGGATTAGCGGCCCGGCTCAAGCGTTCAATGCAATCCTGGGATATGTTGAGGCCTAATTTCTCCTTCATAAAAATAGCGGCCTGGGCCGATTTTAGCAAAAATACTCCAATTAAGATCTTTGTTTTCAAGCTCCTGGTCTTAGCGCTGAAAGTTTTTAGTGGTTTAGAATCAAATATCGGCTGGGTCTGGAAAAATTCAGCGCCGGCAGCTATTTTTTTCTCCATCATGGCTAACTGCAGATCCAGGGGATCAGCCAGCGGGTTCACCACTGCTCCCAGGCAAAAATGCGGCGCTCCATCTAATTTTTTCCCAACCATATCCACCCCTGTTTCCAGGACCCGGGCCGTTTTCAGCAGCTGTACCGGATCCAGATCATACACTGGCTTAGCTTCTTTGTGGTCACCCTGCTGCGGATGGTCGCCGCTCAGAACCAGTACATTTTCAAGGCCCAGAGCATTAGCGCTCAGCAAGTCTGATTCCAGGGCAATGCGGTTGCGGTCGCGGCACGTCACCTGCATGATCGGCTCACAACCTTGTTCTTTCAGCAAACAGCAGATCGCCAAAGAACCTAATCTCATCACTGCCCGCTGATTATCGGTAACGTTAAAAGCATCCACGCAACTTTTCAAAAGTTGTGCCTTCCGCAACAGCGGCTGAACGTTGGTACCCTTTGGGGGAAATAACTCCGCGGTGATAATAAATTTTTTAGTTTTTAACACTTCTTTAAAGCTCATGTTTATGTTTTCCTATCCGCTGTATTTACCTGTTTTTGATTCTTTGCGGCCCGCTGCTACTGGCATTACTCTTGATTTTTCTGTACTTCTTTATTTTCGCCGGGTTCTTTTTTAGCTTTTCATAGATTAGGACCCAGACACAATCAAGGTCTGAATTTACTTCACATTTACCATCCATAGCTCCGCCGCATGGCCCGTTAATTAGCGCTTTGGCGCAACGGGTCACCGGACAAAGTCCACCCGTTTCATCAATGATACAGTCTCCGCACAGAGAACAATACTGATTAAAATTACCCAGCCGCTCGATCGTCCCGAGAAATAACGTATCTAGGGCCGGTATCAACTCCATATCCTCACAAACCTGGGCAATCGACTGGACCCCGGCGCCGCAGCTTAAAAGCACCAGGCTATCTGCTTGCCTGGCTTTGTCATTATTGATCAGGTCTTTCTTGACGATCCGCATATCGCAGGGAGTATCCAAAACTAAAGTCCCGGTTACCTGTTTCTGCTGTTTTACCAATTCCCCTGCCAATACCTTGACTTGCTCTTCCCCACCGGTAGCACACTTAGTGGCGCAAGCCGCGCACCCCACGACAAAAACTCTTCTTTTGTCTTTTAATTGCTCCAATATTTTATTTAATTCTTTTCGCTTGGTGATAATCATGTTTCCCTTTTACATCTTGAAATAAAGATAGCTGATTTTACGTATTTTGTTCATTATCAAGATAGCTTTTTCGGTTTCATCTTTGGTCACTTCCAAACCGGGATAGCGGACTTCCACCGCAAAACTTGAAACCTCCAGCAATTCCATATGATATTTAGCTAATTGGGGAATAAAACTTTTGCATTGCTCCAACAATGAACCCAGATCATGTGTCTTTTCAAACTCAATATTATTTTCTTGCAATACAGCTTTCATATATTTCTCAATACATTGCTGCGCATGGAAACAAACTGCTTCATATACAGGCGGAGTAGATTTAAACTCGCGTTTTGCGACTAAATAATCTCCTTCCGCTTTCTTGATCCATTCCATAGTCAGTTTTTTCATAAATAAACGCCTTTGTTCATAATTTTTTTAATAAAAAAATCGCCCAGTTGTAATCGCTCCTTAATCTGCTGCGGTGTTCTGACCATCAGATCCATGGGAAATTTCATACCTATTTCCTTACTAAGATACATACGTATTAACGCTGCCTGTTGATATGGCTTTAAATGGGTATTTAGAATAACCAAGATATCAACATCACTGGATTTAGAGGGGTTTCCATAAGCATAAGAACCAAACAAAATAACCTCTTTGGCCTTAAACTCTTTTTTTATAATATCTGCCATTTTTGAAAATTGTTTTTCCTTCTTCAAGGCACTCATAGTAATCTCTTTTGCGTTTTAAGGGACGTTTTAAGGTTTTAAGGGACGTTGTTAGGCAATTAGGTATTCATTTTCTGCGGCGATCATTCTACCGCGTGTTATCGCTTCGCTTATAGAAGCTGGAGTTATCTCAAAGTAGCGCGCTATATCTACCCCGCTGATCCCTAATTCCTGATTAGCAAAATACGCTATCAAGCTTCTGGCTTGGGCTATTTTGTTCCTTTTACTCAATCTCTTTATGTCTTTTATGTCCACCCCTAATAAATCACATACCTTCTGTACCACTGTATCTATATCCCACCCTTCCTGTTGCAACTTGGCTTTCCTCTCCAAGTGTTCTTCTGCGGCATTGAGAGCCTGGCTGACAAAATCACCATCGCCCAATATCCGTTCATCTGCATACCATTTCTCCTTGGATTTCCTCAACTGTTGTATGCCTTTCCAACCACCCGCGCTTCTCAGCAATCCTCCACCGCTTAAGTCTTCTCTCTTCCCTATGTTTTTCCCTTCAGCTATAAATTCCTCATATCGCCTGATTGCCTCTGCTTTCTTAGTCCCAAAACGCTCCAGTATTTCTCCCGTCTCTTGCCATGACGATTGGATCTTCCCCATCAAAACAGCATGGCCGCTCCATTTATAACCACCGAGACTTTTACTATCGAGAAGTAATCCCGCCCGGAATGGATTCAAATGGATATAACGTACTAACTCTAGTAAATATGCTTCCTCTTGGCATAATATTGATTTGTACCTGCCTTGATAAAGATAACCGCTACGCTTATACCGCCGGTTAAAATATAGCGCGTAACCAGTTAATAACCCCCTCATGAGATCGCTTAACGGTCTTACCCCACTCCTGATCAGCAAGTGAAAATGGTTAGGCATTAATACCCAACCATAGCATTTATGTCCGGTCTGCTTCAGGCCCTTAGCTAAACGACGAGTAAATTCTTTCCGATCAAAATCATCAATAAATATTTTACGGCGTTCCAAGCCGCGCTGGATCACATGATAGATAGCACCTTCTATATATATTCTTCCTTGTCTGGGCATGGCATATATTTATCACATCTTAATTTCATTGTCAATACCTAATTGCCTAACAACGTCCCCTATGACTCGTGCTGCTTCTACTGCATCCTTGGCGTAACCATCTGCACCGATACTGGTGGCATAATCTCCGGTCACTGCTGCGCCGCCAATCACTGTTTTTACCTTCAATCCTGCCTGTTTTAAGGCAGTTATGACGGCCGGCATCTCTACCATAGTCGTAGTCATCAAGGCAGAAAGAGCCACTATCTGGGCTTTATGCTTTTTTACAGCCGCCACTATTCTTCCCGCAGTTACATCTTTACCCAGATCAATGATTCTATAGCCATAATTTTGTAGAATAGCAATGACGATGTTCTTGCCGATATCATGCACATCGCCTTTGACGGTAGCGAAAACAATGGTCAATTGTTTTTGAGAGGGGCCAGAAGTACCTTTCTCCAATTCTTTTTGCAGGCGTTTCATCGCTACTTGGGCACACTCAGCCGACATCATCAACTGTGGCAGGAAATACTCTTTGCTTTCATATTTCTGGCCTACTTCTTCCAACGCCGGTATTATTTCTTGGTTTACAATAGCCAGCGGTTTCTGTTTAGTTATCTTCTCCTCTACCAGTTTTATTACCGCGTCCTTATCCCCAGTAATTATAACTGACCTCAAACTGGTGTCCGCCATCTGCCGTCCGCCATCTGCCGTCCGCCATCTGCCGAATTTCGCCAGGTACTTCTGCCCATTAGCATCCCGGTTGGATAGATACGCCGCCGCTAATAAAGTTTCCTGCATTTTTTCATCTAACGGGTTCATGATTACTGCGTCCAGACCAGCGACAACAGCCATGTCCAGAAAACTGGCATTGACCAAACTCCGGTTAGGCAAGCCATGAGACACATTGCTTACTCCCAGGACAGTCCTTACCCTATATTTTCTTTTAGTTTCAGTAATAGCTTTTATAGTATCTAAGGTCCCGCCTGGCTCAGCGGAGATAGCCAGGGCCAGGCAATCAATAAATACATCCTGACGGGGAATCTCGCAGGCAGCGGTTTCTTTTACAATTTTTCCGGCGATCTCTACTCTCTTTTGCCAGGTTTTAGGAATACCTTTTTCATCAATGCATAACCCAATCACGGCAGCGCCATATTGTTTGACCAGCGGTAGTATTTTCTTTAACTTTTCCTTTTCCCCGGTGACCGAGTTGACAAGCGCTTTGCCGGGATATTGCTTCAGGCCCTCTTCTAATACTTCTGGATTGGGAGAATCCAACACCACTGGCTTATCCACGTGCGAACTCAAATCAAGGACAAGCTTCCTGATTGAATCTTTTTCAATAGTCCCCGGCACACTGACGTTGACATCTAACAGATCACAACCTGCACTAATCTGCGCTTTGGCTTCCTGTAAAAGGAGAGAGAAATTTTTAGATCTAATCGCTTCAGCTAGCAATTTCCGAGCGGTAGGATTTATTCTCTCGCCAATTATTATTGGATACTCCCCTATCTCCACCGTCTTTGTCCGTGAAGTTAAATATGATCTTGCTTCCGCCTTTGTTTGTGCAGATATTTTCTTTGCTTTTACTAGTGACCAGCGACTAGCGACTGATAACCGCCTTATATGTTCCGGCGTCGTGCCGCAGCAGCCACCCAGGCAAGACACTCCTAATTTGGCAAAATCATTGGCCAATGAAGCGAATTCTTTGGGTCCAAGAGGAAACACTGTTTTTCCGCTTTCCAGCCTGGGCAAACCGGCATTTGGCTGAATAATGACCGGCACATGCGCTACTGACAGCATCTCCCGGGCCACTGCCAGTAATTCCTTTGGCCCGGCGCTGCAATTAGCCCCGATCACATCTGCTCCCAGGGACTGCATGACTATGGCCGCGGTTCTGGGATCAGTCCCAGTCACTGTCCGCAATTCATTTTCAAAGGTCATAGAAGCGATCACTGGTAATCCGGTTTTCTTGCTGCCAATGATAGCCGCGCGCATTTCCTGCAGATCAGTCATAGTCTCTATGACCAGACAATCACAGCCGGCATTTTTCAGTAACCAGGCTTGTTCAGCGTATATATCTACGGCTTCGCCAAAGGATACTCTCCCCAATGGCTCAAGTAATTCACCTAAGATACTAATATCGCCGGCCACGAGAATATGTTTAGACTTGGCTGCTTCTTTAGCGAGCTTTACGCCGGCGTAAATTAATTTTTCCTGGTCCGCTTTCAAGCCATAACCCTTCAGTTTCAAGCGGTTAGCGCCAAAAGTATTGGCAATGATGACCTGGGCGCCAGCGGCAATATAGGATAGATGGATTTTCTTAACGATATGCGGATGGGTAAGATTATAGGTCTCGGGACAAACGCCTTGAGGCAGGTTTTCTCTCTGGAGCATGGTCCCCATAGCTCCATCGAAGATAATGATCTTGTTCTTTTTAAGCAGATTCTTGAAAGTCACTTTCCTTCCTTTGAAAAGCAATTACGCGGATTTTATTCTTACCACTCTACCACTTTATCACTATACCACTATTTTTTATTGTTCCTTACCAGGCCCCAAATTCCGGTTACGGTTTTCTGCGGGATTAGCATGAATTTAGAAGATACGTTCACTCTTATAATTTGCGCATCCAATAATTTCAGGATCGTCTTATTTATTTTGAGCGGCCAAGCAGCGTATCCTGGACTAAATCGCGGTGTAGCCTGATATGACCCGGCTTTCCTGGTAACAGCTTCCTGTACCCGGTCGCAAAGAACCTCAACCCCCTCGCTGCCCACAGCATCCAGAATCACAGCCTTAGTCGGTTCAGCGGCAGCAAACAAACGGTTGATCTCTTGTTCTAGGGCCGGGCCGATAGTGGTCACAAATAGCACCGCTTTCTCAGCACTCTTGAGCCGCCTGGCAATATTTTTATTTTCAATAATAAAATCAGGCAAGGTTACTTTTTGCCCATTATTACTAAGAATAGGAAAAATTTTATATTTCAGTCCTGGCCTTGCCAACGCGGCGCCTGTTTTTATCTGTTCTCGCACTAAGTTGTGCATACTGCTATCGGCTTTGGTTTTAGCCAAATCGTATTTCAAATACCGCAGGACTTCTTTTTCTCTGATCTTAAGAACGAGCTTTAAAGCCTTAGGCATGTCACTTTACCGCGACCCGCTTTTTAGCTTTTCTGGTTTCCCATTCATACACCAGCGGACTAGCCACGGCAATAGAAGAATAGGTCCCGACTATTACACCGCTAAGCAAGGCCAGGGAAAAATCATGGATCACTTCTCCGCCCCAAACATAAAGGGCAATAAGCACAAAAATGACTGTTGAGGAAGTAATAATGGTCCGACTGAGCGTATCATTGATGCTGGTATTGATTATCTCGCCAAGTGTTTTACTGCGCAATAAACGCATATTTTCACGGATGCGGTCATAGACGACGATAGTATCGTTAATAGAATACCCGATCAGAGTTAATAAGGCAGCGATGATGGTCAGGCCGATCTCCTTATTCAGAATGGAAAAGATACCAACCGTAATGGTTACATCATGCACCAGGGCAATAACACCGGCCACGCCATGCGCGGCTGATTTAAACCTGAAGGCGACATAAATAATGATCCCGATCCAGGAAAAAATAACCGCCCATAAGGCTTGTTCACTCAAAGCTTCTCCCACCCGCGGGCCTACCATTTCAGTGCGTTCAACAATAAAAGTGCCTTCCCCCCATTTTGTCTTAAACGCCCGCTCTATTTTATTGCCCACTTCAATCATCGGAATAACTGATTTTTGGATACGGATAATAAAAACATTCGCATCCAGGAAACTCTGGATTTCCGAGTTAGTAAAACCATTATCATCCAGGGTCTTTCTGACCTCTGCGGTAGCTGTTACCTGATTAAATTTTACCTGGATCAGTGATCCGCCGGTAAAGTCAACCCCTAACCTGGGGCCTCCTTTGGTCGCCAATGATACTATCCCGGCCAGGATCATAATGGCGCTGACCGTAAAGAACAGCCACCTTTTACCTATAAAATCAATATTGGTTTTATGAAATAATCGCATCTTACCACTTCCCCCTTTTTAAATCGTTGTAAGCATTTTTAAAATCTCCGTAATCAGCATCGTCAGATGCTCAGTTTCTTAATATCTTTGCCGGCTAAGGCATAATCAAATATCAAATGGGTCACCACGATAGCGGTGAACATACTAATAGTAATACCCAAGGTCAGGGTTACGGCAAATCCCTTGACCGGACCAGTCCCGAACTGGAACAGGAACGCGGCTGCAATCAACGTAGTCAAATTCGAGTCAATGATAGCGCTAAAAGCTTTTTCATATCCTGTGTCAATAGCCACCCGAATGGTCTTGCCAACCCTTAGTTCTTCCCTGATCCTTTCAAAGATCAGCACATTAGCATCCACTGCCATACCCAGAGCCAGGATGACACCGGCGATACCCGGCAAGGTCAACGTAGCGTGGAATGCCGCCATAGCCGCCATTAAAACGATCAGATTCAAAATTACGGCCAGATTTGCAACCAAGCCGGACAATCCATAATAAATCGCCATGAAAATTACCACAAAAGTCAATCCGATCAGACAAGCTTTTAAGCCTGCCTTTATAGAATCCTGGCCCAAAGACGGACCAATGGTCCTGTTTTCAATTATATTCACCGGAGCCGGTAAAGCGCCGGCCCGCAGGACGATAGCCAGGCCGCTGGCATCCTCCATGGTAAAATTACCTTCAATGATGGCATGGCCATCAGGGATACGCGATTTGATCACTGGCGCGGACTGGACTACACCATCCAGCACTATCGCCAGCCTGCGGTTAATATTATCTCCGGTCAGCTTGGCAAAATCCTTGGCTCCCTGCTCGGTAAAATCTATGCCTATATACGGCATGTTATACTGGCCGCCGATCTTTACCTTGGCGTTGGAAAGCGCCGCGCCAGTGAGCAAAGCTTCCTTTTTCAGCAGAATATGGTCTTCATGCTGATCTTTCACTAATTCATATCCTTCAGGGATCTTCCCCTGGATAGCGTCGTTTAATTTATTGGTATCATCTACCAGCTTGAACTCCAGCAAAGCAGTCTGGCCGATCAAATCAATAGCTCGTTGGGTATCTTTGACTCCCGGCAATTGCACCAGGATCAGGTTATCACCTTGTTTCTGGATCAAAGGCTCAGCTACCCCGAACTGGTCGATACGATTACGCAGGATCTCTATAGCCCGGTCCATAGCGTCATTCAACGTGGTCCCTTTTGGGATCTTAGTCTTATCTACTTCCAGGACCAGATGCATTCCGCCTTTCAGGTCCAATCCCAGGTTAATGATCTTATTTACTATTTTATCCTGGTTCTTCTCTTTCTCCTCACGTTGTTTCGGAGTATATCTATACCATTTAATAGAAGGATATAAATACCACCCCGCTAAAACCATTATCACTAATACCAGTATCCATTTTATCTGCTTTGCATTCATGTTTAGCTAACATTCTCCTCTCGGATTTATAGAAGCTTGTGTTCATTTATCACTAGCGAAAAATTACACTCCAAAAGTTTAGCCGCCCGGCGGGAAATTACCATGCGAGACAAGAAGATCTCAAAATATTCCATCACCTGTGAAATAGTTGTATCAATGGTGATCTCCAGAGTAATTATCCTTTTCTCAGCATCCACGCGCAAAAATGACTTCTCCGCGGCATAATTCACCCGGTCATGGATATCAAACATCACCATATTTGGATTACGTACCCGGCTGCGGTGCACATCACTCTTATCCGCCAGGATCAAAGCAGCGGCCACCGCGCTCACTGGATCGCCAATTTCTTCCTCATGGTTGCCAATAGCGCCGATAATCTCGGTGATCTCGTCCGGGTCCATATTCATATCCCGCAACACCATAATCGCGATATTGGCTGACGATATCCCGTGATCCACCCGGCTGATGACGTTTCCAATATCATGCAAATAACCGGCGATCGCGGCCAACTCGGCCAGCCTCTCGGTATACTTTAGATGCATCAATACATTCTGGGCAATATTTGAAACCAGGTTGGCATGCCTGTGCCCATGCTCGGTAAAACCGATCACTCCTAGATAACGGTTAGCGCCTTCCAGCAGTGAAACAACCAATGGGTGTTTTTTTACCACGGCCAGGGCGCTATTATTACTCATCTCACTTCACCACCTCAACCTTGTTTTCCAGCTCGATATCCTGTGGCTTCTTTATATTGGAGATGGCCTCCTTAGAAAACGTGATCCTTGTTTCCTCATTTACCTTTAAATCCACCAAGTTACCCCGCACATTGGAAATGACCCCGTGCATACCTCCGCTAGTGATCACAGCGTCACCTTTTTTCATTTCTGCTAACATTTTTTTGCGCTCTTTCAACTGTTTCCTTTGCGGCAGCCAGACTACCACATAAAATATCACCACAATGAAAATGATCGGCAACAAATTCATTAATGGATTTGGCGTTGCTCCTGTCGGCATGGTTCCTCCTGTATTAGCGGATAGCGGGTAGCGTTCAGCGTATAGGAAATACTTTAAAAACTATCCGCTACACGCTTTACGCTAAACGCTCTCTTTTAGATATTTTGCCATGAATTCTTTTTTCGCCTGCGGATATCTGTCCTCAGCTATGGCTTGTCTCACCATATTTATTAAGTTTATCATAAAATGCACATTATGTAAAGAATTTAATCTCAATCCCAGGAGCTCATTCGCCCGGAAGAGATGATGCAAATAGGCCCGGGTATAATTACGGCAGGTAAAACACCCGCAATTCTCATCTAACGGCGTAAAATCATTCTTATAGCAGGTATGGGTAATGACCCTTTTCCCGGTTGAAGTAAAGACTTGCCCGTTGCGCGCATTTCTGGTCGGTACCACGCAGTCAAACATATCCACGCCCTTTTCAATATAGTCCCAGAGATCTTCCGGCAAACCTATCCCCATTAAATAACGAGGCTTGTCCTGAGGCAATAAGGGCAGGGTTATATCCAGCATCTCTGAGGCTAGCTCCTTTGGTTCACCTACGCTAACGCCACCGATCGCCAGACCATCCAACTCCAAAGCACAAGTTCTCGCTGCGCTCTCCCGACGCAAATCCTTGTAAAAACTACCCTGGATAATGCCAAAGAGCATTTGCTGCTGATTTGTCACCAGGGATGTTTTGTTCAGTTGCCGCTGCCGCTCTATCGACCGTTGTAGCCAATCAATGGTCAGGTCCAGAGATTCTTTGGCCAACACAATATCAGTAGGATACGAAAGGCATTCATCCAGCGGCATCATAATGTCAGAGCCGAGTGCGTTCTGGATATCTATCACCTGCTCAGGAGTAAGAAAGTGGCTGGAGCCATCAATGTGTGATTGGAATTTTACGCCGTCTTTAGTGACCTTGCGCAAACCATTCAAACTGAATATCTGATAGCCGCCGCTGTCAGTCAAGATTGGTCCGGACCAGTTCATGAACTTATGCAAGCCGCCAGCCTGAGTAATGATCTCCTCCCCAGGCCGTAAATAAAGATGGTAGGCATTACCTAGAATGATCTCCCCGCCCATCTCCACTACCTCTTCACTGGACAGGCTTTTCACCGATGCCTGCGTTCCCACCGGCATAAACACCGGGGTCTTGACCACTCCATGTGACGTGGTTAGCTCTCCCAAACGAGCCCTTGTATTTTTTTCGCTTTTGATTAAACGAAATGACATAGCACCTCTACAAAACAATTAACCTGCTTTTAGGCAGGTTAGTTATATTTTAATACTATTTTCATAAAAAGGCAACAGATACTTTGTCACAATTTGCCTCAAGTTCAATATACCTTCAGAGACGTTACTTCAGGACTGACTCTCTTCCCTTCCCTTCCCTTTCGATGATAGTAATGTCACCGGAGGTTTTATAAGATAGTCGGGCCGCTATCTGGATTGATTCCAGGAGCGGTTTTTTTATTTAAATTAAGGAGGATTTGTTTATGTCAGAAAAATCGTTTGTATTAATACTACTAGGGATTGTCATTTGGTTTATAAAGCAGTAGCTATTAATAGCCGTAAAAACCGAGGGAAATAATATTCCTCAGTTCAGGGTTACTCGATCCAGCGTACAACAGCAAACCGGGTAGCCTGGGGCAAGGAAACAAATCCCTCATAATTAAACTGGTTTATCCTGGGTTCCGACGGACCGCAATGCAAGATGAGGTCATACTTATCCAAAAGACCATTAGGGGTTCCGTTTTCACTGGAATCAGCATACAAAATACCGACATGATCCCAGCTCCTGTCTGCTTTATCAGGTATATAATTAAATAAGATAATGTCTCCTGGATGAATACCATTCTGCCCTATTTTGATGATCTTTTGATCAGCAGGCGCTCCGGCGGCATCATTATATTTCGCATAGATGATTCCATCTGAGTCATAATAATGATCAGAGAGGATCAATTTCATTAAGCCCCCCGTTGGCAGGGAATAACGCAATCCAGTGACATTAGTATAAGGGATCCTTTTTCCCTTATATTTATTCCAGCCACCTACCACAAGATCCGCGCAATCTACTCCGACATAATTATCAACCTGGGCAGGATAAGAACCGAACACTCCCGGGACATTGAAATACCCGGTCAAATATCCCAGATAAGAAACATCTTGCTGAACAGTGACCCGACAGACTTCATTACTAATACCATTATTAGCATATCTTTCCATCCCAGGCGATCCCAAACGTTTCCGCGCTCCGCTGACATCTTTATATTCAATTACCACGCCATAACGCATGGTACCGAGGCCATCATGTATATCATATTCCGGATCAGTAGGATGCGCATCGGCTAATATGGTCCATTTATTGTTTTCTGCAACTAATTGGTTCTCTCGATAAGTGATCTTATCAACAGATAACGGCTGCCTGTCTGTTTTTCCTCCCGGGGCCCCCGCATTCGTATACCATAAGAACCACGGATTTACCGGATCATGTCCGCGGCCAGTCAAATGATACATTTCCGGCTCAACTTTAAACCAGGTGATATCGATCTGACCGATGTAATCACCGGGTTTTTTTGGGATGATCTCGTAGTCATCGATCTTTATCCTTTGGACATCACTAAAATAGATTACTTTACCGCTTTCTCTGGCTTTAATCACCAAGTAAAGAGCGCATGTATCCTTCTTCAATATATTCTTGGCTAAAGTATCGGCAGTATTATTTTTATTGACTTGTGAAACAATAAAAACTTTTTCCACAGAAAGCGCCGAGCCTGTTCCTGCCCGCCCCAGGATACACATAACGATCATAAATAAGCATATTCTATTACGGTAAGACATGTTTTAACTCTGGATAGTATTCAAATGGTTTTAAAATCCCGTTTTCATATTTCAAAACCATAAGATGCGTATGGGTGGGACTGCTTTTCTTATTGGCTAGCAGCCCGGTCCTACCTACTGTTCCTATTACTGTTCCGGCTTTCACAAAATTCCCTGAGGCCGCTAACACTTTGTCCAAATGAGCATAATAAAAGAACTGGTCAGATTTTGGATTATATAACCAGATATAATTCCCGCCCCGCAGCTTACTGCCCTTTTGCCAAGTAGTATAAGTACTAAGCACAATACTATCAACCATAGCTAATGCTTCCACTGGTTGATGGGTCTGATCATCAAGACTATTTTGATCTTTATCCCTGATAAAAATATCATGCGCCGGATGCCCGCCGTGCCGGTTACCGTCAAAAAAGTTATATCCTTTGATAGGACTCACCCCATAGACAACATCCGGCTGGAAATCACTTCCTTTAGGAGCGATACTTTTCAAACCATATCCTTTTAAAGGGAATATCCAGGCTTGATTTCCTGTAAAATCATATTTAGCGCAAACTAACCGAATATCATTCAGTATACCTGGCAACTCAGCCTGGGCGGAAGTCTTAGTAATCAGTCCATCCCTGATTTTCACTTCATAATTTTCCCAGGAAATTATTGGGGCAGCTGACAATGAAGCTATGGTCAGCGGCACCAGTAAAAAAGCAATAATAAAAGCATTACTAGCTATTTTCTTCATTATTCAGCCACTCGGTCCACTTTCAAGTCCTTACCTGAGAATAGGGATGGACATACAGTGTATTTTATTTCCTTGAATCCAAAACCATCCCAAGTAAAAGCCAGGGGTCCTTTTTCATTGTTTTGACCACTGGCATAGGTAACAAGATCATCTTTAGCATCGTTATTAACGTTCAGAATTTCAAAATCGGAAAAAGAAGGCCCTAATTTTGAACCAAGCCATTTAGGATAAATATAATCATCAAAACGATTATAGACAAAAATATGATTTTCTATCTGCGGAAAATATTTTGTTGCTTTCCAAACACCTACGATCAAGTCCTGTTCGCCATCTCCATCCACATCTCCAGCCCTGATCTTCCAGGGATTATAGTAGTTATGCGCGTCAAGTGATGGTATTTTAAAAGTTTTCTTTTGCAAATCTATGGGGAAAATAGCGATCTGCTTTCCCCTGGGCTCAAGTATATCACCGACAATAGCATAAACATAGGCATATCCTTTATCTCTAACCAAACAAGCATCCTTCACTACTCCGGCGCTTTCTTTAAAAGGCAATACCCTGGCGGTTTCATCCTCCGGGAATCGTATTTCCATCCGGGACGAAAATACCGTAATCCTCACCCCTGGCAAATTCCATTCTTTAATCGGAACCGTAACAATTTCCTCAGGATAGTTGGTGGCCAGGTGAATAGCCTGCGAAAAGGTTGACTTGGCCATGATAAACTCTTTTGAACTATCTATGGCCCATGCGCTAAATATCTCTAAGTCTTTACCTTCGGCCAATCCCGGCTGACAATCTTTCATTCTTACGGGAATAATTATTGGCTCTTTTATTTTCCCTTTATCAAAAATGCAGGAAAAGATAGCTGTTCTTTGCTGTTCTGGCTTAGTACTATCAAACACAAAATTACCTAAGCTATAAAGAATGAATCTATCTTTATACTTCTCAATGGTTTGCAGCACATGAGGGTGATGCCCGATAATTAGATCGGCTCCGGCATCAATCATCTGGTGAGCATATCGCACTTGCCTGGTAGCAGGTTTAGTTTGTTTTTCTATTCCCCAATGCAGAGTAACGATCACAAAATCAACCTGCTTTTTTGTTTCTTTAATAAGTTCGGTAAGAGTATTAATATCTGTATACGCTGGCCCGCATTTATTCTCATTATAAACAATGCCTTCTAACAGGAATCCAAGAGTACTGATAAAGGCAAAAGTTAAACCATTCTTTCTGATAATCACCGGCGTGGCGGCAGTTGATTGGTTGGCTCCAGCGCCAATAGCTTGAATGTTATTTTCTTGTAAAATTCGTAATGTTTCAGTCAAACCGTCACGGCCCCAATCCATAGTATGATTGTTCGCCATCGTAGCAATATTAAACCCGGCATAGGTAAGACCGGCTATCGATTCCGGGTCTCCCCGGAAACAAAAACGTTTTAACAGAGGATAACCAATATTTTTAGGGGTTAATGGACATTCCAGATTACATAGCGCCAGGTCATGAGCAGAGATTATTGGTTTTACTTTTTCAAAGAGGTAGTTTATCCCATGTTCCTCTATGCGAGTGCGAATCCCGCGATCAAAAAGTATATCCCCAACAGCGCAAAATTTCACTTCAGCGCAAAAGATTGAGCTTGCCAAGAGCATAAAAGCCATCAGGATCAGGGTAAAACGAAACACTTTCATTTTAACACCCTGTTTCATAATAAGGGATCGTTTTCCATCCCGGTTCAGGAGACCAATCCGGCACATCTTCTATTTTAGGCTTAT
This sequence comes from Elusimicrobiota bacterium, assembly GCA_016218565.1. Lineage (GTDB taxonomy): Bacteria > CAYTYR01 > UBA6262 > UBA6262 > UBA6262 > UBA6262. The sequence continues at coordinate 19,231 of JACRDM010000135.1, forward strand.
AAAGCGGCCTGAGTTTTTTTCCTTCCTTACTCGGAGAACGAAAATAGTCGCTCCATTTTGGCAATTCCGGAGCATTGCCTTTCTCTAGTATCTCTTGCCATTTTTCATCAGTTAACCGATTTGTTGCTTCCCAGGGGAATTCATAATAGGAAAATATCGCGCCCCGAGTGAGCTTTAATTTACCATCTATCTCCACGATCACGTACATTTCATGAGCTTTACCTACTCCCACCTCTAAAGCAAATGAATCAGCAGTATGGACATCGGCAATAACCGGCATATTCTTGTCCGGGCCACCTACATAATCCCACGACTTAGCGCTGTCTGGGTCCCGAAGAACTTCTAAGGTGAGATTATCCAGTAATGAACCCAGCTTTTGGATCTGTTCATATTCCTGTAAAGTTCGGGGAATATTATTCACCTCTTTATTGGATACTGTTTCCAGGAAAGCTATTAAATCCGCGAATTGATTGCATAAACCTTCCATCCTTGCATCAATGACCTTTCTGGCGGCAAGCTCTGTTCTGGTAAAATCAAGTGAGTCTCCCATTTTTTTATAGAATTCCAGGTTAGGCTCAACATACCCTTTCGGAGGCTCGGGGATCCATACTCTTACTTCTCCACCTCCGTTGCCGCATTCCGCAACATAGCTCTGCTTGGCATAAAGAATCGTATCATGCCGCAGCTCTGCCCAGCTTCCTAAACTGGAGCTTAAGCTTTTTCTTTTCCACCCCTCTGTTTTCATAAAGAAGGGATATTTATACTCATTTTTAAGTACGATTAAAGACTTTAAACACCATAGCCAATTATAATATAGATTGTGCTTCCATTCTTTTTCACTTAGATCGCTGTATTCAGTTATCAATTCATCCAATTTATCAGGATACTCTGGCCAATCTTTCCATGAGTCTTTTTCTTCTGTAAGCATAATTGTTTTGGCCGTTGGACTACCGAAAATTGACATCACATCCAACCCATTGGGGAAATCTCTAAAATACTGTTTGTCTCTATCCCTAATGGTCAAACGTTGAAAGAAATATGAATCAGGAACAAATCTCTGTCCCATAACCCGGAATTGCGCATCCTGTGTTCCCCAAATACCATGTCCGGTTATTTTGGTCTTCTGTTTGAATTTTGCGACTAATATTTTTCTTATATCCGTAAGCTTCTTGGAATTACTAAAATCATTATAGGTGTACTTTTTTCCTAATACTTCTTCCATCGCCTCCTTAAAATCATCCGGCCCCAGGTCATCTGCCAGACCGACATAGAACACTGTTGGTTCATAGATCTCTTTCCATAGCTCAATCAAAGGACGTCCATCTATTGATGACTTTTTTGTATATAAAATATTAGTGATGATCAATCCCTGGAGCATTCCCAAATTATCCTCTTTCATATCAATACCGGCAAAACCCAGCCACATCATCGCCATAAAATAATTTTTTAGAGTTTCATTCCGCGTATAATGGCCCCGGGGAATGAACTGGCTGTAGTCAAACTTTCTTTTAAGTAAGGCGGAATCCGTCCATGAAGGATGCGCCTTACAGAATTCAATCTCCCCTTTGGCTATTTGGCCAGCCGGCACATCCAAATTGATTTGCCCGCCATTGATAAAATAAGACGGTATCAGCACATAAGCAGAATTATTAAAAGCTGCCTGTTTAAGCAGTTCATTTGTTGCCTGGTTATAAACCTGATCGTTGTTTTTCAATATTTCCCGGCAAAGAGTATTTAATGTTTTAGACAAATAATTCTGTTCCAGATTTCTCAGGGTCATATCAAAAAATAAATGATACAACTGCAGAACTGAATCAGTAGTAATAAAGCTGGGTATCCCCAGGTAGTCGTTATTTTCGTACACATGAAAAAGCTGATTGTATTCTGTGGGTAAGGTTACAAAACCATTTTGGCCCAATTTTTCTTTTTCTTCAGCGCTGAATTCAGGATATTGGAAAATATTGTAAATATTATTAAAATTCACTTTCTGCTGACCGTTTTTCTTAATATAATCCGTTCTATGCCTTTTATCTTCCTCTTTCTGCAGCAACAGAGCATTGGCTAATTCCACTTTAGAAAGCATGCTCTCTGAATACTGCTCATTCGGCTTATACCAACTCTGGGCCATAAAATAGCTGTTCAATTCATAGTTCATAAAACAGCGGCCACGCCTGGCATAGATCTCATTACGCGACAGCCATAGTTCTGAAACTGTTTTATTGAGTAGTAAATCAGGATTAAGCGACATGGTGGATGCCCCTTGGATCTCCCCGGCAGAAACATTCAAAACAAGCGCCCAGGTCATTCCCAACATAAAAGCGCAGGCTAAAATATTTTTACTATTTATCAGGCGCTCCCACTTGAGAAGTGTATTTACTTTCATGGCATGCTCCTTTATATCCTTTTATATTTCGCTTTTTCAGTCTTGATGAGCTTAATCATTACCACTTTTTAAAGATAAAGAATACGGCGGCAATAATGAAACCAAATCCTACCAGATAATTCCACCGGAAATCCTCTTTCAGGTAAATTATCGAGAAGACGGAAAAGACAACCAACGTTATTACTTCCTGGATAGTTTTTAATTGAGCTGTAGTGTATTGGTAACTGCCAATGCGGTTGGCGGGCACCTGGAAGCAATACTCAAAGAAGGCGATCAACCAACTCACTATTATTACGATCCACAGCGGTGAACTCTTGTATTTCAAATGCCCATACCAAGCAAAGGTCATAAATACATTGGATACTATCAATAAAAGAATCGTCCTCATTTTACTTAAATCCCCTCTGATGCCAATTACTTAAATAAGTGTTTTATTAAACTTAGAAGCTAAACTATTAATTGCAAACCAAATACAAGAAAGATCGAACCTAACAAATAATACGCACTGAACTTCTGTAATTTCTGTTGCCCGGTAAGACTTGGATCAATATCCTTTTTATCTTCTACCGTCATTAACTGCCGATAAACTATGTATTTCCTGCATGCCGGGTACTCACTAAGGACAGCCACCGCCCTTTTTACATCCCTTTCATGTACCTGTAGCTTGATACCTCTTTCAACTGGGTTAGGTTTTACATAAATCTGGCCATCATAAGGCGCATAATCATTTGGCACAAAGCTCTTGATACCTTCCTGCGCCAAAGCTTCCTGGTATATCTTCACTAGCCCCGGTATATCAAACACTGCAATGGTTTCATAATCTTCAGTATCTAAAAATCCTTCAGCTGTCTCTTTTTCAGCATGCTCTATTTCTTTTTCCTTCAAAAGATCAGGGTCAAGTCTTCTTCTTTTAAATTCTCCAATTATACAATCATAAAGACCTTCAACATAAGCTTCTTTGCCTTGCCTGGCCAATTCCACTAGCCCCTCATCAGTTTTTTCTGTGAGGCTTTTCATAAATGGGATTCATGAATAGCTTCCTTATACACTGACCCTACTCCCTACTTTTTTACCTATTCTGACTTCCAATTATTACTAATGTATCCTGGGCTAATGACTCTTCTAATTTTAAGGCTTTTATGGCATTAAGGTCTACCTTATCTTTTTCAATGAAACGGACTGGTATTTTCTTTATTTCAGGCGGGAAAACATTATTATCAGTTACCTTCCTTCTATAGCCATTATACAGGTCAGGATATTTCTCTATATTAACCAGATCATTATTTATCGTTATTCTATTTGGTTTATAATAAATATCAACTTTTGTCCCGATTTTAATAAAATCAAAAATACCTTCTATATCCTCTTTTAATAAAGCCACGCAACTTCCATTCTTTGTTCGACCGATAAAATTTCGCTTGTTCTGAGGCAGACCGTGAATGTAAATTGGTCCGTAAATATGCATTTTCCTTGTACCCATAGGATTATTTTCCCCAGGCGCGAAGTAGTCGGCAATTTTTTTGTTTGGCGATCCCTCTAACGGGATATAATATGGGTCTTTTACTTTTCTATCAATAATAAAGTTACCCTCAGGGGTGGGGAGCCCGATCCTTCCTAAACTTACTTTACATGTTTTTATTATTTTATTACCATTGCAGATAAATAGCTCAAATGATGGGATGTTCACGACAATACGATTCGCAGAATCCATATTTTCATCTTTTCCCATTGTCAGAATCACCAAGTTATCACTTTTGGCGACATCATTTTTAACCACTGCCTCGAAACCTGATAAATTTACTGAAAGTGTTAAGATTAAAAGTATTAATAACGCTGTTTTAGCTGATCTTTCGGCCATCATCGCTCCGATATTGATAATAAATATATGTCAAATAAGAAATTTTTGATATTAACTTTTTAGCCCTTCTAGCATGATTATACTGGTAATGGGTTAATACGCAAATCAGGAAATCGCCTTTAGGCGTAAAAACAATACCAACATCATGGCACACCCCTTTTTCTAATCCTGTTTTATGCGCCACTTCTATAGATTCCGGTAAATGAGCGGGGATGCGGTCATTAACTTTTTGTTTTTTTAATATTTCCAGGCTTTTTCTGGAAAAATAGGCATTAATTATTTTTTGATTGTAAATCCGCTCCAAAAGAAACGCCATATCAGCCGCGCTGGTATAATTTTCCCTGCCTTTGCTCCTGCTGCGAGAGTCCAAAACATGCCTACTGATGTTAGTGTTCCTCAGCCCTATTTTCTCAAAGCAGTAATTCAAATAATCAAATCCCAAACAATCAATAAGCATATTAGTAGCGCCATTATTACTTTCCGCAATCATAAAACTAATTAGTTCATCTATAGAGAATGCAGTGCCGTTAGGTACGCGTAATAGCTTTCCCGATCCCTTAATCCGGTATCTCCTTTTGAGCTCTAAGCTATTCTCTAAACATATTTTCTTCTCATTATTGGCATAAAAGCAACCGATCATTACTGGTAGTTTTACTAAACTTGCCGAAGGATATAGTTTATTGCTATCAAGGTCAATCACCCGGCCGGTATGCAAATCTTTAATAATTATTGACACTTCGCCGTTAAATTGCCTGCACTGTTCCTTAATTTGGCTGCTCAGGTCGTCCCAGGAGCGGGCTGGGATAAGATTTTCTGCCTTAGCTTTATCACCCAGGTTCATGCCACAAACAAGACTAACGAAGGTAAATATAATCAAAACCGCAAATTCAATCAAAGTTACGATTTTCCTATACATTTTTTCCCTTCAAATTCCCTAATCCGTGTAAGAATCTTTTAAATTCCTCCTGGCCTTACAGCTTGCTCAGGCGGGATAACATTTCCTTATACACTTCTTGGTCACGCCTCAGGCCAACCTTGAGTACGAAAACTAACACTTTTTCTTTCTCAATTCGATAAATAACTCTGTAATGCGATATCTTCAGCTTCCAAAAACCCTTTAATCCGTGCTTCAGTCCCTCACCATAACCCTCAGGATCAACACTAAGTTTTTTATTTATAGTCCTCAAAATAACAAGCTGATCATGTTTACTAATTCTCTTAAAATCTTCTGCCATGACCAGCTTATGTATTTGAACTTGCCACATTATCAACGCCCAACTTTCTTTAATGCTGCTTCCATACTTATAAAACCCTTATCTGAGCTATTTTCATATCTCTCTTTAGCTAAATAACCCATAACAATATCTTCAGCCATATCCAACAAGGATTCGGTTTTTTCGTATTCCTCATTAGACATAATAACAGCTACAGGTTTATTGCGCTTCTCTATTAAAACCCTGGAATGACGCATTTTCTTAAGAAGCTCATCAATTCTGGTGCGAAGCTCGGAAACTCCGATCAAAGTAGTATCCTGTTTCACCGTAAGCATATCCTACCTCCTATCTATATATCCAATATAACCATACCATATGCCATGTCATTTGTCAATTCATTTGTCATGTATATCGTCACTTAATTAACCTATTTAAGAAATATATTGGAAATTGCTTTATAATGCAATGAACTTTGCCGATTTATTCTTAAAAAACCTTGCAGTTAACAATTTGACGTGCTTAGCCATTTTTTTTGCCTTTCTTATCGTCTTTCCTTCAATTTCAAATTCATGCACAAAAGCAAAGAATAAAATGCTTTCTTTATTATTTCTGTAGTACTTTTCCAGCTTATCTATATCTTCAAGAATTAAACTATCTTTAACAGTTTTGCTCTTATATTTAAATTCAATTATTGCTAATACCTGTCGAACACAATCACGCAGATGCTTGTTACCCCTTTCTATATCATACTCGTTAACTTTAACAAGCGCGATATCCACTCTTTTTTTATTTTTTCTTAAATAATATTCTGGATAAATTCTTATGCAATTATCTTCAAGAAGTGCATCTTTAATTCTTCTCCGCAGGTGAAAATAAAAACTATTCTTTAAAGAATCTTCTAGTAAGAAATAACTTTTATTATAATCTTTTTGTATATCTTTTTCCCATACTGTACGAATTATTTTAGCAATATAATTTTTATTAATTATCATTATAATATTCTCCTTTATTTCACTATTTTCAACGGTTTCTGGCTGAGGTCTTTTGCGTAGCGAGAAGTCATGTTTTTGAACGAGACAATGAATGAGCGACGAAGCTTATCAGAGATAAGTTAGGAGCGAATGAAGCAGTCGCAGTCAAAAACATGACTTCGCAGTAGCAAAAGGACCTCTGTCAGAGACCGTCACTTGATAAACATCGCATCGCCGTAGGAGAAAAAGCGGTATTTCTCCGCGATCGCCACTTCATAAGCTTTCCTGATGGTTTCCCTGCCGGCAAAGGCCGAGACCAGCATCAACAGGGTTGACTTTGGCAGATGAAAATTAGTAATAAGCTTCTTCACTATCTTAAACTCATATCCCGGATAAATAAAAATATCTGTACCGGCATTTCCCGCCTTCACTAACCACTGCCCCTCCTGCGCCAAGGCTTCGGAGGGCAAGCATCTGCTTTTTCTATCAACTATCAACAATGAACTATCAACATTTTTTACAGCGGCGCTTTCAATCGCCCTAACCGCTGTCGTCCCCACTGACACTATATTCTTACCCTCTTTAATAGCCTGATTGATTTCCCTGGCTGAATCTTCCGATATCTCGTAAAATTCAGTTTCCATTTTGTGCTTAGTAATATCTTCTTCCCTCACCGGAGAAAAAGTTCCCATCCCGACATAAAGGGTGAGGGGAATGATCTTTATCCCTTTAGCTTTGATCGCCTCAAGCAAGGCCGGGGTGAAATGCAGTCCGGCAGTCGGAGCGGCTACTGCCCCTTCTTTCTGCGCGTAGATGGTCTGATACCTGTCTTTATCCTCTTCTTCGGCTAAACGTTTTATGTATGGCGGCAAAGGCATTCTGCCTATTCTGGTCAGTACTTTTTCAAAATCCGGTGTATTGAAAGACAGGATCACCTTGCCTTCCGGGCCTTTTTCCTTGATCTCCGCCTCTAAGTTTTCATCTTTAAAGTAAACCCTGTCTTTGGGTTTGAACTTACGCGCGTCTGTGATCAAGGCTTCCCAGATACGGGCATTAGCGCCTATTTTTCTGAGCAGCAGTATCTCTACTTTGCCACCGGTTTTTTTCTGCGCGAACAGCCGCGCCGGAATTACTTTGGCATTGTTAATGACCAAGACATCTTCTGGCGTAAGATAATCTATTATCTTTGAAAAATTACTATATTCAATTTTTTTGGATTTTTTATCTAAGATAAGCAGCCTGGAATGGTCTCGTTCTTTAACCGGAGTCTGGGCAATGAGTTCCGGCGAAAGATTGTAATCAAAGTCCGATAATCGCAAAATCATAAAAATAAAAGGGGGGCACACCCAGGACCTTTCTTGGATTCTGTAAACCGAGGTATAAGAAAAACTGGGTGACTAATTAGCCCACTGTGACAGTTCCGTACCCGGGTAATAAAATTTGAGGATTTGCTTATAGTCGTAGCCTTTTTCCGCCATGCCCTTAGCGCCTTCCTGGCACAAACCCACACCGTGTCCCCAGCCAGCGCCTTCAAAAATATACGCGTCCTTATCTTTTTTGATCTTGAACCTAGCGCTGCGGATGACATCCGACCCGAGTAAAAGACGGAATTTATTGGCTTTCAGCAGGACTTTCCCATCTTTATGGGTAACTTTTATTTCTATTGCCCGGCCAGATGAACTCTGATCATTGACTTTAATATTTTTAATTTTTCCAACCGGCAAACTGTTAGCAGTAAGTATCGATTCAATTTTTGTCCGTTCAAACTTGGCAGACCAGCTATAACGCGGAGCTTTTTTGCAGAAATTGCATTTCTTTATCTGCAGGTATTTTACCTTGTTTACCCCTTCCCAGACATTACGGGGGTCCTCGGTATAACCACCGCAAAATCCATGATACGGGGTAGAGATCAGCTCTCCCTGATAGGTCAGGATCACCCCGGTAGTCGCATCTACCAGAGCCTTAGATACCGGATCTTCACTTTCCAGCCCGCCATACACCTGGCAACAAGTGGTATTGCACACATCATAACCTTCCTTAGCGTGTTTGGCGAAATTTTTCAGAGCATAGGTCCGGGCCGCGACAATTTGAGCCTTTACTGCTTCTTCTGGCCACTTGGGAAAGATCTCATGCTTGATAATACCGTATACATACTCATCCAACGGCAGGATTTCTACTATGGTAAAGAATTGCGGGGCGTTGTTGATTATTTCCAATGTGCCGCGATATTTCCGCCCATTGACGGTCATGCGGTTATCTTCGGTACGCAGAGCAACCCTGTCACTAATGACCTTTTTGGTATCCACATACAAGCTTTTATCTTTTATTTTGATAATAATAGGATGGTTATATAAACCTGTGTTATCAGTTTTGGAAAAGCTTACTTCGAAAACGTTCTGTGCTCCGACAGTGGCTTCGGTCACATTGCGGAGGATCCCCACGTGAATGATCGGCTGAGCCGCCACAGCCAGGGTTGTGGTGAATATTAAAAACAAAAAAAACAACATTATTCTTTTCAATTTACTCTACCCCTTTATCTCTTTACCACTCTACCACTGTTTTATAACAGCTCTTCTTGTTGGCCTATTGCTTTGGGAATAATATTCAAATGCTGGTAAGTATTGTCAGTTACCATCCGGCCGCGCGCAGTGCGCGACAAAAAACCTGCCTGTATCAAAAATGGCTCATAAACATCAGTGATCGTATCTACTTCTTCATTTACGGCAATGGCAATGGTTTCTATCCCCACTGGCCCACCGGCAAATTTACTAATGATAGTTTCCAGTATCCGCCGGTCCATTTCATCCAATCCTGCGCCGTCGATGGATAGCATATCCAGCGCTCTATTGGCGATATCTTCAGTAATAATACCCTGCCCCTTGACCTGGGCAAAGTCACGCACCCGCTTGAGTAACCGGTTGATTATCCTGGGAGTCCCGCGCGAACGTTTAGCCATTTCTACGGCTCCAGCCCGGTCAATAGCAATGCTTAATATTTTAGCGGAACGGAAGACTATTGTTTCCAGCTCGGCCAAGGTATAAAAATTCAAATGTCCGACAATGCCGAACCGGTCACGCAACGGACTGGTCAGCAATCCTGCTCTAGTAGTCGCCCCAATCAAGGTAAAATGCGGTAAATCCAGTTTGATGGAACGCGCGCTTGGACCCTCGCCAATAATGATATCCAATTTAAAATCTTCCATCGCCGGATATAAAGCCTCTTCCACCAGGCGGTTCAGCCGATGGATTTCGTCTATAAAAAAAACATCGCCGTCTTTCAAATCAGTCAGCAGCGCCGCTAAGTCGCCAACCCGTTCCAGTACCGGCCCGCTGGTCGCGCGAATACCCATATTCATTTCATTGGCAATGATATGTGAAAGCGTGGTTTTGCCCAGTCCGGGGGGACTATAAAACAAACAATGGTCCAGTGGTTCTTTACGTTGCTTGGCGGCAGCTATAAAGATCCGCAGGTTCTCTTTTAATTTATTCTGGCCGATAAATTCACCTAATTTTTGCGGGCGCAGGGTGACGTCTAATCTTAGATCTTCGTTGTTATTTTCCGGTGAAATCACTTTTTCCGGCACACTATCCCCGCATTAATTTTAATGAGTGCTTGATCAAATCCGCTACCTGCAAGTCAGGTTTTTCCTGCGCGGCTCGCTCTACTGCTTCCCGCGCTTTACCCTGGGAAAATCCCATAGCCATCAACCCGGCTACGGCATCATTGATTTCCTGTATATTCTGCAGGTCTGCTCTTTCTTTTTCCGGGGAAGCGCCGCTGATCTGCCCGATCTTATCTTTCAACCCGAGGATGAGTTTATCAGCAGTTTTCCTGGTCAAGTCAAATACGCCAACCAGGGTCTTTACATCCCGTTCCCGGATCGCTTTATTAAAGAGCAAGAAAGACTTGCTAACTTTGGATAATATTTCCAAAGCCCCCTTGGCTCCGATCTTGGAGATGCTTTTCAAGAGCAGAAAAACTTTTTTTTCTTCGGCAGTAAAAAACCCATATAAAGTAGTGCCAGACCCATACATGCCGGTAGATTCACAGAGATAGAGCTTAACCGGCATATTCACTGCCGGCAATTTTTCAAAAGTGCTGGTCGGTATATTAACTTCGTAGCCAAGCCCGGCTGCTTCAATGACTACTTTCTCAACATTCCTGGCAATAAGATTTCCATGGATATGATAGATCATTTAAAGTCCTGTCTTCTGATGATATTTAGCATTGGAAATATGAGTAAAAGCCACGGCCAGCGCATCAGCCACATCATCCGGGTGGGGGATTTCTTTCAATCCTAACAGTACCTTGATCATTTTTTGCATTTGGGCTTTCTCTGCCCGGCCATAGCCGACCAAGGATTGTTTTACCTGCAAAGGAGTATATTCATATATTCCCAGTTTTTCTTCTATGGCCGTCAGCAGAATCACGCCACGGGCATGCCCTACGCTGATTGCGGTCTTGACATTCTTGGCAAAAAATAATTCCTCAACTGCCGCCACTTCCGGCTTAAATTGTTTTATGATCTGTTTTAGCTCCTGGTGGATAGTCTTCAATCTCTCCGGAAATGGTGTCTGGCTTTTAGTGATAATAGCTCCACATCCATCAACTATCAACTTGGAACTATCAACTGTTCTTATTACTCCCCACCCCGTCGTCGCCGTCCCCGGATCCACTCCCACGACTATCATTATTTCCTCTTTGGGCTTTTTCTATCAACTATCAACTATCAACAGTTTTATAAGTTGCTGATCCGTTCCATTTCTTTCTTGGATATATCAACGTTGGAGTGAAGATTTTTCACATCATCATGCTCTTCCATCTCATCTACCAAAGCCATCATCTGTTCCGCTTCACGTCCGGTCAATTTAATATAAGTTTGGGGGATCAAAGTCACTTCAGCAAAAGTATAACCTACTTTCCTATCATCAAGCTTCTTTTTTACTTCAGCAAAAGTTACCGTATCGGTGGTAATTTCATATATCTCTTCATCATCGCTGGCGATATCAGAGGCGCCTGCTTCCAGCGCGATATCCATTAATTCCTCTTCTTTATAATCTTTCTTCAGAACTTCGATCAAACCTTTCTTTTTAAACATCCAGCCTACACAGCCAGACTCACCCATATTACCGCCATGCTTCGAAAAAACCTTCCTGATCTCATTGGACGTGCGGTTCTTGTTCTCAGTAGTCACTTCGACAATGATCGCCACTCCGCCTGGACCATATCCTTCATACGTGCACTCTTCATAGATTACACCAGGCAATTCACCAGTCCCTCTCTGGATCGCTTTTTTGATATTATCCTGGGGCATATTAGCCGACTTGGCATCATCAACCGCCTTTCTTAAACTGGCGTTACCTGCCGGATCACCACCCCCGGCTTTTGCCGCCATGGTGAGCTCCCTTATAATCCGCGTAAAAACTTTGCCCTTCTTGGCATCAGTAGCAGCTTTTTTATGCTTGATGCTGGCCCATTTTGAATGACCTGACATGGGTATTTCCTCCTTAAAAAAGATTACAGTGATAAGATCCAGATTACAGTGATAAAAGCATATAATCACTGATATCGCTTTAAAAAATCACTGTAATCATCTTATAATTTTAGCATATTTACCTTATCCTTTAAAGCAAAATAGGAGACACAATAATAGTACTCCTATTTCTTATAAATAGCTTATTAGCGATCAATCAAAATTTTACCGTCAACAAAGGAATTCTGATCCCTACTTCTGGCTTTTCTTCCAGTTTGGAACGACTGAAATTATAAAACAAAATCGGCATTCCCACTGCTCCTGCTACCCCGCCAAGAAATAATAGAGCAGGATGATGCACCATATTGCGAGAAACAAACATTATTAGAGCAATATTGACCGCTTCGCCTAAATACGCCGCCCACATTTTTCCGTTTTCATCATGAGCATTGCCAGTCTTAGCCACTCCATAAGGAACACCTAATACAAAACCCGCCGTATAAGCGATCGCCAGTAACATAGCAGCGCCTAAAAAAGCAAATACAGAACCCAGGGGGCCAAGAACCGCACAAAAGGCTAATAGCGTCGGCAACCAGACCCACCAGTAAATAATCAGCCCAACCGAACCAGTCATGCCCGCGCCATGTAATCCACCTCTTAAAGCTCCGCTTATTTTGTTCTCATATTCCCATTGGACAAGACCTTTGCTCTTGCCAGATTTTTCCTTTATCGATCGGTCCTCTGTCTGCCAGCCCTCATTTTCAGAGGCTACATCCTCCTCTATTTGAGACTCGGCAGTTATAGCTGACAATCTTCTCGTATTTTCCTTAGCCTCACTCACTCCGGCCGCAGACAAAACACTTGACCAAAAAATACCTCCTAAAAAGATAATGGTTACCCTTTTCACTCTCATTACCTCCCATTTCTACTTTTTTGCTAAAAATGATTTCCGGTCTTTTAGCAGATCTACCACTCTATCGCCTCTCAGCGAATAAACATGAATATCCTGATAATTCAGCGCTGTTGGAACGTTAGCCAGTTGAAAAGAAGTGATAATTTCCCGATAATCTTCCGGCTGTAAATTTTGGCCTTTGGTATCGAGAGCGTATAAACGGTTATACATGTCAGGAGAAAGCCTGACTAATTTATTCTCTACCGGCTCTAGCTGACTGTTTTCAATTTTCCAGACATCTATGCCAAAATCCCTCTCGTCATATTTCTTGCCGCTATTATCCATAGCTATTACTACCGGCACGGTTTGAAATTCACTTTCCTTAGGCGCTTCTTTATCTTCCTGCTTTTTGATTTGCCTAACTATTTTACTGGCAATATAACTGCTGTAAGAATCTTTAACCTTATCATAAAATTCATCCGTTCCCCGGTGATCAAAAGTACCGGCAAAAAAAGCTCCAGCGATTATATCCAGTCCGCCATAAGGCGGCAAAATCCAGCCACAGAGAGAGGTAGTAGCGCCTCTGGCAAAACTGGTATATCTGATTTCATACGTAGTATTAAAAGTAGCATTTTTTAATACTTTACCGTCTTTATCCAGTAGAGTAGATATAGTGGCAATGTCTATATAATACTTATAGCCGGCCCAGGCATGCGCGAATAAAATAAACCCGGGGAAGGTTATAATAAAATTTTGCCCATCAGCTCTATACTTTGCTTTGCGCTCCAATTTCTGCGCGTAATCAACTTCTACACCGGAATTTGGTTGATAATTGAACTTGATCTCAGCAATATTTGGATCCATTTGTAGTTTATTAACCACACTGCTGAGCAGATCATCATTAGTATTCAACACGCCAAGTTTTACTTGCTGCTTGAGTGTCGTAGTCTCTGGTTCAAAATCTCCTTCATTGGTGACTTTTAAAGCATACGTACAACCCAAAGTTAAAGATACCACAAGCAACGCCGCCAATATTTTTTTCATGATCCTGATCTCTCCTCCCTTAAAGGTACTTTGATTGATCTTTATGACCGAGGCAAAGGCTTATATATCCGGGTCTTCCAGGTCAAGTATAGGATTGAAATGGGCGTTATTCCTATACTTTAAAGTAGTTTTTCCCGGGAAAATCAGCTTTAACCAGGGATGTTTTACCTGACTGTTTGGGGCCAGTAATGGTTATTACCGGATACTTTTTCGCCAGCCTTTTTAATTCACCAATAATCGCTCGTTTTATTATCATATAAACACTATACCACTAATCTGTACAATTTGCAAGTTGTATTTTAATATTGCACACATTATCATCATCTCAAAACTTCAATACTTTAATGAACGTCCGCCTTCTTCCTTCTCACAATCCGGCGACGGGTCGATCTATTTGCCCATATCAACTTATCAACGTATCAACTGTTTCTATTTATTTCCCTCTTCCCGGTGTTTCTTATAGTCCCCAATTAACGGACAATTCTAAAGCTAAATGGTCTTCTGCGCATTTTTGTAATTTACAGTTGGAATTTGCCTATTTTCTGTTCCACGGACCCGGTATAAACAAGATATCCTTTTTATCGATTTGTCTCTGGAGTGCTCTAATCATTATATAATATATTTTTACGGGCAGATCTTTGTAGGATAACCTTCCCGGGAGAGTTTATTTTCCAAAGTTAAAATTTCCTGGCGCAGGCGCAACTTACCGACCCTTACACGATAAGATGTCTTGCCTTTGAAATTTGCCTCTTCCATATAAGCAGGATAGCCCTCCCGGATTAATCTCTGCTTAAGATTATTGGC
>JACRDM010000139.1 GCA_016218565.1 Elusimicrobiota bacterium
AACTACCACGCCCTTGTCCAGGATACGGTCAATAACTTCAACCAACGAGCTTGAACCGATCGCTTTTTCTACTGTCATATTAATTCACCTCCTTTCATTTTTTATTTTCCACCACTTTTAAAAATCATAACTTCTTAAAATGTGGCGGGCAATCTTTTAATTACTAAGTATGATTTACAATAAGTTAAGTATTACTTACCTTCAGGGACAAAAAAAATCCTCGCCTTTTTCAAGGTACTAAGGTCATTCTTTCTAGGTGCTTAATAATCCTCTTTCTGTCTTCTTCTTTAATCTCTGTAAATTCCATCCCTATTCTGTATTTATTCTCTCCTGGCTCAAAATTCTCTTTATTAAATTCTTTTATCCAGACTACCTTGGCCAGAAGAGAGATCGAGAAAATAATATTTTTATGTAGATTGACCGGTTGATATATCTCTAATTCTAATTCATTATCTCTGGCTATCTCTCTTTCTGTTTCAAACATTAATCCACCCACTCCCATATTCTCAGTAAAGGCTTTAAATTCTGTAACTGGATTTGAGTTTAAATTACCCCGGATAAAAATATTATCTGTAAGCCGGGGGAATTTTCTCTTCTCTGCCTCCAAAAGTTTCTCTTCTCCCATTTTTACTCCCTTTAAAAACTCTTTTAAATTTGCTTACCCTGACCTAAAAACAATCCACAGAAATTTAGCCTCGGCCCCACCGACATTGGTTATCTTTTTGGTCTGCTGCGTATGGGCGCAATAAATACTATCCCCTTCTTCAAAGATAAAGTTTTCCTCAGCACATAATAATTCCAATTTACCCTTAAGCACTATTCCAAATTTCTCTCCTTCAGGATAATTTAACTCTCTGGTGAGCTCGGCGCCAATTCCTATGGTAAATATATAGGGCTGCATTTTTATATTCCATAATCCACCGGCTAGGGTTTCAGCAGAAATATGTTTTTCCTGGTCAATGAATTTCATAGCTGCGCCTTTTTTTATAAAAACCAATTCTTTCTTCTCCGCGGTTTCAAAAAAGTTAGCCACCTTTGTACCCAGGGACAGGGCAATTTTCTCTAATGAACTAATCGAGGGCGAAGTAAGATCTCTTTCTAACTGCGAAAGAAAACTCGTAGTCAGCCCTGTCCTTTTCGCTAACTCGGCCAGGGTAACTCTTTGGCGATTACGTAAGCTTTTTATTTTGTATCCTATTTTCATATTTGACCCTTAAGAAATAAAAAAAACAGGTATTAAATACGACACCTGGCGCAAAAATTTAAACTTATTATTATATAGAAGGAATCTACTTGCTTGCCTGCCTGCCTGCTTAGACTACGCAAAATAGTCTCCTTTGATTTCTTTATCTTTTTATGAGCATAATATATATTTATATTTTTGTCAAGGAAAAAATAAGGATTGTGTCATCTTAAGGATTAAATATGACCCTCAAGGCGATTTAAAGTCAATGCCGTTTAGTTAATCAAGAAACTCCGCCCCTAGACCTAACGTCATTAGACCATCATATTTTTAGAGTTTGTAAAAATTCCCTGGGGGTCAAAATACTGATATTTGCTTTTTTGAAATCTTTTGTATTGCGCGTCACAATACAATCAATTTTGCTATTTACCGCAATAAAATACTGGCCGCCGTCTTCAAAGTCGCGGAATTCAGCGGTTATTGATTCGCCTATTTCTCTATCGGTAAAAGAAAGTACTGTAGTCAGCGAACGAATTTTGCTTATCGCGAAAATGGCTTTTTGGTGATTGGCTATTTTTTTGATAATATAGTAAACATTGGCAATAACCAGACTTGAGGTGTACCCGGCAATTTCATTTTTCTCGCAAAGATTTATTAACTCGTTAGAAAACTCATTATGCGGGTTCCGGTCCAGAATTGTATCTAAGAAAACATCCGTGTCAATAAAGATTTTCTTCATAGATATTTTTCAATCAAAGCATCAGCCAGAATATCTTTTTCTTTGATATTTTTTGCCGTTATCATACCAGCCAATTCTTGCGTGATAGGATAAAGCGGCATATTCCTTTCTTCTGTTGTTAACGCCACCGCGGCAAAAAAATACTCCACCAGCTTTGAAAGGCTTAAATTCCTTTGTCTCGCATATTTTTTTGCTTTTTTAACAATCGCGTCATCCATAGCCAGCGTTAGTTTAATAGTCATGGTTTATTGCCTCCTTACGTATAAATATTAGCATATTAATACGTATAATGTCAAGAGTTAATTTTATAACAGGAAAAAATAAGGATTTGTTGGATTATGCAAACCAACCTTGTCGTGTTTTTGTGTTTTCACCTTGACAATCCCCTTCCCCTAGAGTAAACTAGTAAACAAGATGATTATAGATAATTAAAAAGATAATTAAAAAGATTATAGCTTTAATCGCAGTAATCGTATATAAAATAAAGGAGGCTCTCATGAAGAAAGCGTTAGTTATCTTGCTTGGTTTGAGCTTGTTGTTATTGAACGCCTGCAGTGGTGTACAGACCCACACTAAAGGTGGAGAACTGAAAAAGACCCTGGCTGCTGAAGACCAGGGCGGTGACTTTATCCAAACCATCGGTATTGGAGCCGCTGATCAGAAGATGGACAACAAGACCCAAAAAATGGCCACCAGCCGTACCGCGGCCATTGTCATGGCTCAGTATGAAATGGTCGGTATTATTAAAGGCCTGCAGATAGAAGGCGGGATCACAGTCTCTCAGGCAATGGAAAAAGACTCCAAAATCTCCGCCCTGGTCAACGAGTCAGTTAAAGGCGCTGAAGTCCTCAAGACTGAATGGACCGCTGATGACGGCTGCATCATAACGCTGCGTCTTTCCAAGAAAAGACTGGCCCAGATGACCAAGATGAATTTTAAGTAATATTTCCAGAGTCGGAATTGGTTATGAGAACTGGTAATAGGAGGATCGTTTGAAAAAAGTACTCTCTCTATTCATATTAAGCGTCTTGGTCTTAAGCGCCTGTGCCACCAGCCGGCCTAATATCAAGGATTATACCAATAAAAGTAAAGAAGAAAAAGAAGTTACCGAAGTGGTCCAGGCCGAAGGCATGGTAGCGGTGTTCAACAATGATATTCTGGATGCTAAAAAGCGCTCCCTGGGCGAAGCTCAGCGCAATGCGGTAGAAATGACCGTAGGCGTATATGTCAATGCCGCTACCCGGGTGGAAAAAGCCATTATGGTAGATCAGCAAATCCTTTCTAAGACCAACGGGTATATCAAAAAATATAAAATCCTCGCTGCAGGACGTGAAGGTGATTTTTACAAAACCAAAATCGAGGCCTTGGTCAAAATTGAAGCGGTTAACAAGGATCTTAATATACTGGGCTTAATGGCTCCTCCAGCGCCTACGACTTCAAACCTGCGTATCGGGGTAGTGATTATGGACCGGATCGACGGAGCGCCGGATACTGATGGGGTCAGCGAAATGACTCTTAGCGACAAGCTTTTAAACTTGCAATATAAAGTCGTAGCAGTTAATGAAATCGCCCAGGCCGCCAAAAACCTGAACGCTGACGATTTTCTGAATAACTTGGACCAGCAGAAAAAAGTAGGAGAAATGGTCAAAGCCGATGTTTTGATCATTGGTAAAGCTGCTTCTTCATTTAATACTGACCAAGGACTGGGGGGAATGGTTTCCTACCGCGCCAATATTTCCTTCAAGGTACTCAAGATCAAACAGGCCGCTTTGATCTATAGTAACTCCTTTTCCAGCGGTGGCGTAAGCAGTACCCGCGAAGCAGCGAGCCGGGAAGCCCTAAAACGTGCAGCGGCGATTGCCGCCGAAGACCTGACCAGAGTGCTGGATCAACGTTTAAAAGCATTTAATTTTATTTCGGTGAACGTAAAAAACGTTTCGACTTTGAACCAGTTGAATGCGCTTATTAAAGGTCTGCAGAATATGATTGAAGTTAAGTATAC
The DNA here is from genome assembly GCA_016218565.1 of Elusimicrobiota bacterium. GTDB lineage: Bacteria > CAYTYR01 > UBA6262 > UBA6262 > UBA6262 > UBA6262. The sequence continues at coordinate 3,925 of JACRDM010000139.1, forward strand.
CCAAACAGAAAATTTTAACAATGGGGCGGCTGATATCAAGGTAGGAGCAGAGATCGAGAACCTTCCATCCATTGCCCAAAAATTGGAGACCAAAGTCGAAGGAATAAAAGTAAAAGTGTCCGCTGTCACCAACAGCAGTATAGATGTAGAAATACAATAATACAGTCGCTAGTTTCTAGTAACTAGTCGCTAGTAAAAACAAAGAAACAGGCTCAAAAATTGAGCCTGTTTTTTTCTATACGCTATCCGCTATACGTTATACGCTGGATTACTGTATTTGCGCAATTACTTTAGTCACGGTTTCATCAATGATATCTTTTAGCAACTCCACCGGGTAAGCATAATTGGCCTTGCGCCCCTTGATCTCGGTGGCCCATTTAACCAGTCCGGTTTTCACTTCGATCACCCGCACATTCACGGTCAACCGCGCTTTGGGATATATGGTGCGGCCATACTCGGTAATACTACCGACCATAATACCGTCTGCTCCCAGCATCTTGCCAATCTCCACCGCGCTGCTATTATCAATCAGTCCGGACATTTGTAATTTTTGTTCCGTCATGACTTTCTCCAATTGCGGCCGCTCGATCACCCTGAAAAGGCCCTGATTTACCAGGCGGCTGATCATTTTTTCCTGGATGATCATTGACGGATTATCATAGGCCCCTTTTTCCTTGGCCTGCCGCGCATCGGCAAATTCCATAACCGCGATAGTCTTGATACTTCCGGATAGTTTTTCTTTAGGCGCTACCTGTAACTGCACTCCCCCGCATCCTGTCAGCATAGATACGAGTAACAGCAATACCACCATCCCCCCATATCGCTGGTTCATAGTTATCCCCTTTTAAAAAAGTTCGCCAGTCACTGCGAGGAACAGTCAGAACGAAAAGCAGTAAATACGAGAGGCCGTTAACTGCTACACTGTATTTGATTTGACTGGCAACTGTTACTCGTATCGACTGTATTTCGCTTTTACTGCTCTTAGTCCTGACTGCTCTTCGCTCTTATTGTTCTTCTTAACGCGCTTTGCGCGGCTGTTCTTCCGGCCAATACTAACTTGCTCTTATCCGCGGCTTCCTGGATATTTTCCTTCAGCAAGTCTAGCGTATAGATGCCCTCTGCGACACTAACCAAAATACGGTGGATATACTCTATGAGAATGTCTTCGATCTGCGCCCAATATGGGCTATTGGGCAAGCTTTTAGCATGCTGGACAGCATCCCGGAATATTCTCTGCGGGGTATTGTCAATCCCGCCTTTAAACTTATAAGCTTCGGTCAAGCTCGGCAATTGATGATTCACCTCGCAGAATTTAGTTTGCATGGGCCTTTGCGTCAAAAATCTGACCAGTTCCCAGGCCGCGTCAGGATGTTTGGAAAATTCTGAAATGGCCAGGTTGCTTCCTCCCAAAAAAGCAAACTTGCCGTTAGGACCGCTGGGCATCATCGCCGGCTCGATATGGGAGCTTATACGGGTATACGATTCATGCTTAGGATTAAGATAAGTATTGTTCACCCAGGGACCGGTATAGGCCAGGCAATAATTACCTTTATGAAAAAAATTATCCAGGAAAGTTTCATAACTTTGCATGATTGAAGGTTTATCGCCATATTTATTAATGAGATTAAAATAGGCTTTTATACCCTGGAAAGCCTCCGGTGCGTCAAAATAGACCTTTTTGCCGTCCAGGCTCATGAAATCTCCCCCGTAATTCCAAATCCAGGGAGCCAGCGCATGCACTAACTGGGCATCTTTTTGACCGGAAAGACCAAGAGCCGGTATTTTCTTTTCGCCTATTTTAAAACCATGCACTGCCGCGCAGACTTTTTCCAATCCTGCCAAGGCGCCTAAATCATGCGCGGTAAAACCATTGCTATTCAATATTCCCTTACGATAAAACAAAGCCCTCGTATCTAAATACCAGGGCAGCGAAGAAACTCGCCTGGTGCCGGGAAAAACGCAGGTTTTTGCCGCTTCTTTGATAAAAATATCCAGTCCGCCGGCCGCGGCCAGTTGTCCGGTAATATCCCGCAGCGCTCCTATTTCTGCCAGCACCCCATTCCAGGTGCTGCCTATTTGCAAGACATCGGGGCCTTGTCTCCTTTTAGAAAACATGACCACTTTGTCCCACAGGAAATGCCAGCTGGTAGCAGTCAAAATAAGATCAATGTCCGGGCGCTGCTTTGCAAATTCAGGCACGATAGTGTTTTTAAACAGGAGCTCATGTTCCTGCATCAGCCATATATTAATCATTGCTTTAGCCATAAAAACCTTTTTTAAACAAATTTATTATTTTTACTATATAGCAAAAGTAAAGAATTTGCAAGAAAATCTTGCGCTTTAGTCCGCTTATATTGTATAATATAGGTTATTACCAACTCTAATACTTGCTACCAGAAAGTCAGGATTGTGACATGGAAAACAAAGATTTCGATGCTTTGGAACAGCGGGTTTATGAATTGTCCATGTTATTGGAGATTAACAAGATCATCATCTCCACCCTGGACCTGGATAAACTGCTTAATCTGATCATGAACCTGGCCTCTAAAGTGGTTCACTCGGAAGCTAGCTCACTGATGTTGATGGATGAAGATTCCCAAGAACTTTATTTTGATGTAGCCCTGGGGGAAAAAGGCGAGCAAGTCAAACAAATTCGCATTAAAACAGGCGAAGGGATCGCCGGACACGTGGCCCAAACCGGCCTGCCTCTTATCGTCAATGATGTTTCCAAAGATAGCCGCTTTGCCGCAAAATTTGACGACTCTACCCAATTTAAGACTAAAAGCATACTTTGCGTCCCGTTGAAAGTGAAGAATAAGATCATTGGGGTCATGGAAGCGATCAATAAAGATGGCTCTTTTGATATGGATAGTCAATATATACTTGAGGTCTTCGCTTCCCAGGCCGCAGTGGCTATAGATAACGCCCAGTTATTCAAAAAATTACGGAATGCTTATTTGGGGGCGATCAATGCCTTGACCGAAGCAATCAATGCCAAGGACCATTATACTGCCGGACATGTAGACCGGGTGGGAGAATATGCCCTCTCTATTGCGCACACCATGAACCTGAATGAAGAGTCCATAGAAGTGATCAAACAAGCCGCTTTATTGCATGATGTGGGGAAAATCGGGATTCCCGAGGCAGTCCTGAATAAACCGGGTAAATTAACAGACGAAGAATTTGCGCTCATGAAAAGCCATTCTACGATGAGCGCTACGATCGTTCAGCCGATCGGTTTATCACCTAAAATATTAGAAGCAATAAAACATCATCACGAACGGGTGGATGGACACGGCTATCCTGACGGATTAAAAGGAGATACGCTCACCCTGGAGGCTAAGATCCTCTGCGTAGCCGATACCTACGATGCCATGATCACAGACCGTCCATATCGCCAGGGATTGAGTAAAGATATAGCTATCGCCGAACTAAAAAAATGCAGCGGTACTCAGTTCGATGCTTCTGTGGTGGAAGCGTTCTTAAAAGTGCTTTCTGGCTAAAATCATATACTAAAGTATCGGAATTTCAATCCTATACTTGATTACACGGATTTCCAAAAGATTACCCAGATTACCAGCCTAGTCGCTGATAAAAATCTGTGCCTGTCCCCGCGGTCTTGATCCCGCTTTATCGGGATCAGCAGGGGATAATCAGTTAGCGGAACGAAGTGGAGCCTAACTTAGTTTGAGGATTCCATGGAACGAGGTTTTTTAATCACCGCGGAAGCAGAAATTAAGTACAGTCTATACAGAGACAGTCACTGCAATTGGCTGCAATTTTATTATACCATTACGCCAAAACATCCGGAGCCAATTAAAGAACAAATAAGAACCATAGAGCTGGCCGAACGCGAGCTTTACGATAAATTTGATATTAAAGCCCAGACTGTTGCCTGGAAACGAATATTTTCCAGCGATCTTATTAACCATTACGATGAGATCAGGGAATATAAAAAGCGCCAAGCATCTGATTTTTTCATATCTGTTACTGAGCAACCTCCGATTTCAAACGTGAAAGTATCCCTCTTAGGATTCTGTCTTAATAATATCACTGATAAATTCAGAGACGGCGCGTTTTTCTACTTTGATACCACCTCAGGGATCAGACATATTTTTGCCGAACATCTTATCGATCCAGACGCGGATGAACATTCCAACTCTGAAAAACAGACCACCATAATATTTGATATCTTGAAGAAAAAGCTTGCAGATTTTAACACTTCTATTGAAGATGGTGTACTAAGAACCTGGCTTTACGCTCCCCATATTGACGCGGATTATCCCGGGATCGTAAAAGCCAGAAAAGAGCTCTTTGAAGCTATAGGATTAAACCAAGACACCCATTATATTGCCAGCACCGGCATCCAGGGAGGAAGCGGCAATCGTTTCGCCCGGGTCTTTATGGACGCCTACGCGGTAACAGGAATTAAAAAAGGCCTTATTCATTACATCCAGGCCCTTGAGCATTTAAGCCCAACTCATGTCTATGGCGTTACGTTCGAGAGAGCCACGGCTGTAGAACTGGGAAAAACAAATTTCCTTTTTATTTCCGGCACCGCAAGTATTGACCAAGAAGGAGAGGTTGTCTACCCTGGCGATATAGCGAAACAGACTGAGCATACCTTGAAAAATATTACCGCTCTGGTTCATGCTGCTGAATTCACCGAAACAGATCTTTCACATTTGATCATCTACCTGAGAGATCCGGCAGATTATACTTTTGTAAAACCGTTAATTGACATCTTTGCTTTAAATTTACCAGCGATCTATGTTAAAGCTTGTGTCTGCCGGCCAGGATGGCTGATAGAGATTGAGGCGGCAGCGGCGAAATCATTACTTCCAAAAAAGAGTGAACATGAAAGTCGTTAAGGCCAGGATCTATCTTTTAACTATACCCTTAACCTTATCCTTTAGTCATTATTTAAAAAATCATCTCCACTCAAAATCAATTATTGTCGAGCTAATAAGTGAATCTGGATTAAGCGGATACGGTGAAGGAATTGCCAGGCCTTATGTAACCGGGGAAACCGCGACAAAAAGTATTGCGTATATTAAGAATAAGCTTTTACCCGCCATAATGTTTAAAGCTCTTCGGGTCATAGAAACAGATGTTAATCCAATCAAGAGTTTATTTTTTACCAACCAGTTTTTCCCAGACACCCATAATCCTGCGATCATTGCCTGGAACGCCGCAAGAACAGCGGTAGAATTGGCCCTGCTAGACCTCCTGTTAGGCGAGCAAAAGAAATCACTGCAATGTATTATTCCAGCTAAAATCAACCACGTCACCTATTCTGGCGTAGTGCCACTGGCTAATCATAAAACCACCGCAGAAATAGCCAGACGTTTACGCCAACTTAATTTGCAGTACATTAAAATCAAGGTCGGAAAAAGCAATGACTTTAAACGCATCGCTAGTATTAGAGATATTATGGGACCAGCGGTATCGATCCGTCTTGATGCTAATGGCGCCTTTCAGGTTAAAGAAGCCATTCAATTTATTAAAGCAGTGGAACCATATCGGATTGATTGCTTTGAACAACCGGTAAAGCGCGGTGACAACCTGGCTCTGGTAAAAGAGAATTCATCTATTCCTATTATGGCCGATGAATCGATAATAACCTGCGCTGATGCTCAAGATCTTATCACCCGGCGCGCTTGCGATTATTTCAATCTCCGTATTACCAAATGCGGCGGTCTTTATAATACCCTGTTCATTGCCGCTTTAGCCAAGCCAGCAGGGATAAAAATCCAGCTGGGCTGTCTGATAGGCGAAACCGCCATCCTGTCAGCTGCCGGCAGACATGTGGCAGCGCATTTCCCTGAGATTAATTTCGTTGAAGGATCATATAGTTCCCTTTTATTACAAGAGGATATTGCCACGAAAAACATAGTATTTGGTATCGGAGGAATAGCCCCGGCGCTGACCGAGCCGGGACTAGGAATTCAGGTTAAAAAAGATTTATTGCTTAAATACGCAAAAAGGGTAGTATCTATACCATCAGGACTACGATTATGAGATTCTCTCTCCCCTCACTGGCGAAAGTACAGGGAGGCTTTTTAAAGTACTCTTTAGACCGCTTAACGCCTAATCCTCATCGTGCCCAAAAAAAACTGCTTTTCGATATTTTGAGAAAGAATAAAGATTCTGAATACGGCCAGGCCTTCGGTTTTTCTAAAATCCGCAAGGAAAAAGACTTCCCGAAACATATCCCCATAAATCAATATCAGGATCTTGAACCTTATATCGATAAAATCAAAAGCGGCCAGCAGAAGGTTTTAACTAACGTTGCGCCCGTAATGTTTAATTTAACCAGCGGGACTACAGATAAACCTAAGTACATTCCTGTCACTGAGGCTACTAACCGGCGGACAAAACTGCTCATGTACCAGTGGCTATTTCGAGCTTTATTAGATCATCCTTCCTTTTTAGATAAAAAAATATTGCTAATTACCAGCGCGGCTACCGAAGGCTATACCACTGCCGGAGTGCCCTATGGATCAGTCTCAGGAGCAATCTATCAGCGTTTACCACGCCGGATCAGGAGCGCGTACGCGCTGCCGGCGCTTGTTTCCGCGATCAAAAACTATGAATTACGTTATTACGTAATGGCCAGAATAGCAATGGAAGCAGAGGTATCATTCATTGCCACTCCTAACCCGACCACATTATTAAAGCTGGCTGCAAGCGGAATACAGTATCAAGAAGAAATTGTTCAATCTATTTATGAAGGGGCGTTATTTACCCGCTCAAAATTTCATATTAATGCCACTGACACCAATATTAT
>JACRDM010000019.1 GCA_016218565.1 Elusimicrobiota bacterium
GAGCCTAAGTCGCAGCTTTTCCGATGGTGGCAATACGAAGAAACACCGCACAACAAAAGCGGGGACGCCTGCCCGCCAACGCTTTTTGGCGGGGGCGTCGTAGACGACCCAACGACGGCGCATAGCGACGGCGAAGCAAGCCAGGCGAGCGTATGAAAGCGGGATGATGAGATGATAAAAAAATAAAGGCTGATGAATTAATTCCACCAGCCTTCGTCTATAAAACTTTTCAAAAGTTAAATAGTTATCTCCGTCACCTAAATCCATAATAATATTTTCAATACTGTACTTCTTTACTCCGTCCCCGAAACCACAGTATTGCCCTTGCCGGCCAATATCCGGTAATCAGGAAGAAGATAAACAAAAAATATGCCCCTGTAAGTGGCATAAAGATGAAATTGCCGCTGACGGCCACTGCCATTGCCAGCTTTTTTTTAGTAAAAACGGCTAAAATTTAAAACTCAGCGAGATACGATGCGTATCTCCTAAGATACCATATGGTACAAATGAATAATCCAAGCCAGAACCTTAAATATTTATACCTATGCCGGCGGATATTCCTGAAATTGTGTCTAAGTCAGCGATGGTATTAGTTTTGTATCCTGCGCGCAGGGCAAAAAAAGAAGTTAGCCAATATTCCAGTCCGGCATGAATGTTTATTTTTCCATCTTTGAGGTAGGATTCGGCATCACAGGCTAAAAGCAAGTTGCGCTCTTCCAGCGGTGAATAGATTATGCCTGTTCTTAGTGCCAAAGGAAGAGGATCACTCTCTTGGTCGAATTTGATTTTAGTCCCAATGTTTTGGACTACTGCTCCAGCTGCTAACTTACCCATAATATCTTTCCATAAAATGCCTGCATCCACGGCATAGCTTTGAGCTTTCTTATCAGCTAACTTTGATTGGATTACTTTAAAATTACTTCCTACCATGAAAGTTTGAGCCAGTTTTTTACCTATCCCTAAACTTAAAGCTGTATCAGTTGCCCTATAACTGGTACCGGTCAGAACTCCAGCATCATCCCGGGCAGCCATTGCGTCCATATGCAAGTAGGTTAGGCCTGCGCCCATACCCCAATTGGCAGACAAGGGCTGCTGGTAATAGAGGGTTTCATCCTGAACCCCGCCAAACCAAACGATGTGGGTCGCGCTGATATTTCTTTGCTCATTGTTAGCCAAAGCCGCCGGATTGGTAAAAGCAGCATTAGCTGTAGAATCAATGGCGGCATAGGTTTCACCCATACCTACGATCCTGGCTTCTGGATTTATGCGCAAAAACTCTGCCCCGGTAATTCCCGAGCCTGCCAAGCTGGTGTGCGCCAACGACATAAATATTATGATAACTAATAAAAACCGCAAGGATGGTTTCATAAAAGCACTCCTATTTTATTAAAATTATTTTTTCTTTTTTAGTAGCTTGATCTGACTCCAACAGAATTATGTAAACTCCACTGGCCACTGTTTCCCCGTCTTCATTTTTACCATCCCAGCTTATGCTAGCGGCACTAACATCCGTATATTTTCTGACTAAAACGCCGCTTAAGGTGAAGATTGAAACATTCACTCCGTTTAAACCGGAGGGTATAAAGATATAGGCTTTCTGCCCATTGGCTGGGTGGAAAACATTATTGCCTATTATCAGCGGATTATCAACAGTATTTGTTGTGGTAGTACTGGTGCTTTCGGGTTCATATAAGAATATCCCGCTTACAGAAGTAAATGAAAGCGTGTTTGTCTGCGGAAAAATATCAAAAGCCTCGACATTATAGCTATAGGGTATTTCTACTTTCAGATCAGTCCCATCGTCTTTGATACTATAGAGCTGTGTCTGAGGATAGCCGGCAATAAAATAGATGCGGTGATTATTATCCCAAAGCGGTTTTTGATCTATGTAGATGGTGCTGAAATGGTATAATTGCTTTTTATTACTGCCATTGGCGTCTATCACCCATAAGCCGCTATGGGGATCGCTATGTCTGTCATCTTCTACCAAATAAGCTATTTTAGCGCTATCGGGAGACCATGATGGTTTCATCGTGGTAGTGGAGTCGGTGTAATTAGTCAAGTTGGTTTTTACTGTTCCAGTGGTAGTCATGACGTATATGTCTTTGGCATTGGAGGTCGGCGACGTAGCGGAAACATAAGCAATGGAATTGCCAGAGGGTGCCCACGCCGGATCTTGTTCATAACTGGTGGTTAGTTGTGTTTTATTTGTGCCGTCGCTGTTCATAGTCAAGATGCCGTTGCCGGGATAAACTTTTGAATACACTATCTTTGTGCCATCAGGGGAAAAAGAAGCGTTTTCTCCATTATCCGCCAGTTGTTGATCGTTTGTGCCGTCACTTTGAACAGACCAGAGCTGATAATTTGTCGTGTTGCCGGTAGTAATATAAGGTTGATATATTATTTGTTCGTTTTTAGGATTCCAGCAGAGATTCCCGCCGATCATGTTGGTGACTGTAATTTCTTTGGTCGTAGAGGCGGCTTTATTAGTGACAATGATTTTAGCCGGGCTGTTTATAATATCGTAAAAAGCCAAATAAGCGATTTTTTGGCCGGTACCGTTAAAAAAAGAATCAGCAACCATTGCTGGTTTGGTGTTATTGGTTAGTTTTATTTCATTGGCCCCATCCGTTTCAATGGTTGATAAATTCTGATAGTCGGAAAAAATAACTTTTGCGCTGTCGTTTGACCAGCCGGCAAAAAAAGTATTTGTTTTTAACGTGTGTAATCCTGTGCCGTCGCTATTCATAACCTTCAAGTCGGTATCGGTCAGAAGTATTTTGGTAGCATCGGGAGACCATAAAAAATTAGAGGAATAAACAGTGGTTAAGGTTGTATTCCCGGTCCCGTTATCATTAATGGAATAGAGCGTACCGCTTTTCGCATACAAAATTTTATTGCCGCCGGGTTGCCATCTGGGTATCTGAGAAGTAGTTACGCTGCTGACTAACACGGTGTCAGCGGTATTTTCCGTAGTGATGATGTTTATGGAAGCTGAAGACAAGAGGTTGCCGTTTTTTTGATGGAAGTAAACGAGGTTGGCGCTGTCATTTGCCCAGTCAAAACCGCCTCCCCAATAGCAAGGATCAGCTATAGTTAATTCCCGCTTATTTCCCCCGTCATTATCTATAATATTAAGCGTAGCTTCATCAGTTTCAATATTATAAAGTTTGTAAGCGATTTTTGAATTGTTCGGGGAAAGGCTGAATTGTTCAATGGAAGAATTAGCGGCAGTCTGCAGAATTTTGCTTTTTTGAGAACCGTCGTTTCCCATTCTCCAGAGAGTGTCATAGCCATTCTCATACAGCTGATAATAAATCTTACTACCGTCTTTAGACCAGCAGTAATCTGAAATAAAACCGGTATCATCGCTTAATTTCTGGTAACCGGTACCGTCACTATTAATGACCGCCAGGTAATTATGGTTGCTTTCTTGAGTAGTCAAAAAAAGAATTTTCTGGTCATACCAGCTTTGATTGCCGTCAGTAGTTAAAAGATTCAAAGCCGTATCGCCCACTTTAGTTAAAGTGCCTCCCTGTAAAGTATAAGGAATTAGAAGTAAAAGGGTAAAAAACCATAACCAGTGTTTTCCCTTCATTGATAACAGCATAGCTCCTCCTGATTAGTGTTTGTCAGTCTCTTTATATTAAAAAATGGCAGAATAATTGGTTTTGTCAAATGGTTTTTTTGTGGATTATTTTGTAGCTTTGTTGTTCTTTTCCCGGGCTTTAATCGCGTGCCAGTTCCTGACCACTTCAGCGGCATTCTTCACTGTGATTTTGCCAAAAA
>JACRDM010000140.1 GCA_016218565.1 Elusimicrobiota bacterium
AAAACGAAGAGCACAATATCCGCCAGTGCTTAGAAAGTGTGAAGTGGGCGGATGAAATTGTGCTGGTAGATGACAATTCCACGGATAAAACAGTGGAAATTGCCCGGGACTATCGCTGCCAAATTATTCAGAGCCAGTGGCGCGGCTATGGCCGGCAGAAGCAGTTTGCCCTGGAACATCTGACTACTGAATGGGCCTTGAATATTGATGGGGATGAACGATTGTCGCCAAAGCTGGCCGCTGAAATACTCTACACGATCAACCGCGGGGCTTTAACTATTGATGGTTATGAGATTCCGTTTGAGTTTTTTTTCCTGGGGCACAGGATGCGTTTTGGCGGCTGCGGCAGCGAGCGGCACCTCCGTCTGTTCCGCCGCAAAAAGGGCAAGTACGATAAGACTACGATCCATGAGACCTTAGACGTAGCAGGTGAAGTAGGGCGGCTCAAAAATCCGATCATTCATCATAGTTACCGGGATGAGGATGAGTATTTTAAGAAGTTTGAGGAATACACGACTTTAGCCGCGCAAGAGATGCACCGGCAGGGGAAAAAGCCGCACTGGTATAAGTTCCTGAGTTTCCCTTGGGAGCTCTTTCGCCGGACAATCCTGTACCTGGGATTCCTGGATGGTACCGCGGGGCTAAAATATGCCTGGTACTCTTCGCTCTATGTGCTGGTAAAATATAAGAAACTTTTGAAAATGCAAAAACAATAAGAATTGCTTTTTTTATTCTGAGTCAGGCGTTAGTCTCAACCTACAGGCGCGACCCTTGGGAGTCTCCGCCAAAAAGATCGGCAGACGCAGCGCTAACGTTTGCCGGGAGGGGTTGACTAGAGGTTCTAAAGTTTGAATCCGCGCCATCAGTTTTTAGAATAAGCGCGACAGTCATCCCGGTGCTGATTTCGACCCGTCCTCGCGTTTAGATTTGCTCGGCAAATCTGCAGAGGAAGAAATCATGGGGAGATAATCCAATGACTCGCTAAGCGAGTCAAGGGGGAGAAAAACGGCATGGCTTTTTTGGAGTTGGGGGGCTTCCGTCGATATAGTATTTGGCTCAAAAAACTTGATTTTGAGCGCTCGTCGGGGAGGTTGCCAGATTCAGGCAAGATTTTGAAGTACCAAAAAACTTATCGACGAGAAAATAGCCTGAACGGTTACAGTGATCATTTGGGAGGTTATTTTGTATAAAGTCAGGCCGGACCTGTTTGGACATACTTTTTTAATGGTATGCTTGATCTCAGGGTGCGCCCGGGCCTTGGTTAGAGTGGTATTAGGAAACCAGATCAAAGAAGTCAGGCCGGTAAAACACATTTCCGCCGGAGAACTATTCTACGGCGTTTTATTAGGAGCAAAAGAGTGATCTATTCCCATTCCCGGTTACAGACCTACCAGAATTGCCCGTTCAGGTTTAAGCTGCGTTATCTAGACCATATAAAACGTGCAGAGGCTGAGGGTATTGAAGCGTTTGTCGGCAAGCGCGTGCACGAGGTATTGCAGAAACTCTATGAAGAAGCCTGGCTGACCAAGACCAATACCCTGGGTGACTTAATGAATTATTATGATCTGTTGTGGAAAGAGAATTGGCACGATAATATCACCATCGTGCGCCGGAAATACAACAAAGAGCATTACTACCAGTTTGGCCGCAAATGCGTGGAAAATTATTTCCAGCGTTACCAGCCTTTTGACCAGGCTGTCACCATCGGCACGGAAATGGCCGTGAATTTTGATCTGGATGAGGCTGGTAAGTATAAGATCACCGGGTATATCGACCGCGTAGCGCATCTGGATGGCATTTATGAAGCCCATGATTATAAAACCGGCGCTTCATTGCCATCCCAGCAATCCCTTGATACAGATCGCCAATTAGCGTTCTACCAGATAGCTATCCAGGAAAGATGGCCAGAGGCAAAAGAAGTACGGTTGATCTGGCATTACCTGGCCTTTGATCTGGACCTGGTCTCTAAACGGGGACACGCTGAATTAGAACAGTTGAAAACAAACACTATCACTTTGATCAATACAATTGAAGCAGCCAAAGAATTTCCAGCGATTGAGAGCGGCTTGTGTAACTGGTGCGAGTATCCGGACTTGTGCCCGAAGAGAAAGCATTTTTATATTGTGGAAAATCTGGGAGAAAAAGACTATTTCAAGGATCGGGGAGTGGACCTGGCTAATAAGTACGCGCAACTGACCGTGGAAAAGGAAAAAATCGGAGAAAAGATAAAGGTGATTAAGGAACAGATCGTCCAATATGCCCGGAAAGAAAACATTGAGATTATCAAAGGAAACGACCACCAGGTAAGAGTAAAGATCACGCCGCGGTTAAAGTTTCCAGACCAGGAAACTTTAGAGCGGGCGGCTCTGGATAAACTGCTGCAGGATGAAGGCAAGTGGCTGGAAGTGTCAGATCTCAATACCGCCTTGTTGTCTAAAACTTGTAAACAGAATTCCTGGGACGGCGCTTTGCTGGACAAGATCAGGGAATTTACCGCAGAAGAAGAAACAGTCAGTGTCTATTTATCGCCATTGGATGAATATGAAAAAGACTAAAATAGCGTTAAGCGGATAGCGGGTAGCGTATAGGAAAGCTTTTCTAAACACTATACGCTTTACGCTAGACGCCAGAATAGCAGGCCTTATGAGACGGAGGAAGCTCATGAAAATATTATTTATTCTTAGTGGATTGATCGCGCTTGGTTTAAGCGCCCGCTGGAATTGGTGGCGATGGCCTAAAAAAGGGGTAGCTATCCTGATGTACCATAAGATCGGTTTGCCCCCGCCGAATTCCCAACTCAGCAATCTCTGGGTGAGCCAGAAAAAGTTCGTCGGGCAGTTGCGGTACCTGAAAGAACATAATATACCCGTTATCACCTTTGCTGATTATTATCAAATGTTGCAAGAAAAGAAAGTGCCTGAAAAAGCGGCTATTATCACGTTTGACGATGGCTATCAGGATAATTACACTGAAGCTTTCCCGCTATTGAAAAAATATGGGTTTAAAGCCATGTTTTTCCTGGTGAGTGATACTATTGGCATCATTAATAAGTGGCATAATCTGGCCACAGAATCCCAGCAGCAGATGCTGAGTCTGGAACAGATCAAGGAGATGCAGGAGTCCGGCATGGAATTTGGCTCCCATACCTTGAGCCATCTTAATCTCCAGGAGTTAAGTATAAAAAATGCCGCTAGCCAAATCAGCAAAAGCAAAATAGCGCTGGAAAAAGCGTTAGGAAAGCCGGTGGATATTTTTGCTTATCCGTACGGGGCGGGCGCTTATAATCCTGCCGTCAAGCAATTAGTCAGGCCCGCCGGGTATAAATTAGCGGTGGGTATCAAACAGGCCATCAACCGTATTGGGCGGGAAGACTATTTTGCCTTAAAACGCATCACCGTTAGGGGAGATGAAAACTTATTTGACTTCTACTTGCAGATAACCAGGGGGAAGAATAGATTATAAAATAGTGGTAGAGTGGTAAGTGGTAGAGTGATAAAGTGAAAACCATAGAATTAAAACCAAAAGCGAAGATATTAGTGATCCAACTGCGGCGGATAGGGGATGTGCTGCTGACGACTCCGGTTTTGCGGGCTTTGCGCCGCCAGTTTAGTGGAGCGCAGATCGATTTTCTGGTGGAAAAACCAGGCGCCGAGATTTTAGCCGCTAACCCCTATATCAATAATCTGCTGGTCTATGACAAAAAAGAGCAATTAAGGTGGATCCGCCGGATAAGAGCGGCAAAATATGATGTTATCCTTGATTTTTTGGGCAATCCCAGGACGGCTTGGATCGTCGGTTTAAGCGGGGCAAAATACCGGTTGGGATTCAAGCGTCCCGGCCGGGATTTTGTCTATACGGAAAAAATTACTCCTGATCCGGTCCCGAAATATGTCCCTGCTTTTAAATTAGATTTACTAAAACCTTTAGGTCTGGAAAATAAGGATGTAGATCTGGATTTGCAAATCAGCGCTTCAGCCCAAGAAAGGATAAACAGTTTTCTGGCTAAAGAAAAAATTAAGGAAACCGATACCCTGATCGGTATCAGCCCAACCAGCAGGCGCCAGGCCAGGAGATGGTTAAAGCGGGGTTTTGCTGAAAGCGCCGACCTGTTGATGCAGAAATACGGCGCTAAAGTAATATTTTTATGGGGTCCTGGTGAAGAAACGTATATTGATGATATTATTAATCTGATGCAGAATAGTCCGCTCAAATCCCCGGCCCTGACTATTACCGAGTCTGTGGCTCTGACCAGTAAATTAACGCTGTTTATGGGTAATGATAATGGCCCGATGCATATTGCCCAGGGGTTGAAAATACCAACCGTAGTGATTTTTGGTCCAACTCAGAGCGCCAACTGGAGCGAGCCTGACCCGAGGAATATCGTGGTCAAGGCAGAGGTGCCGTGCCTGGAATGTAATAAACAGGAATGCGCTGGCCGGTGCTGCATGGCTAGAGTGACTGTATTGATGGTAGAAGAGGCGATTAAAAAAAGTGGCGTCTTTATGATACCCGGCAGGTCTTCAGTTAGAATCAATTGTAGTCCTGAAAGAAAGTGAGGTCCGGCGTGATGAATAAAAAACTCCAGAAACATTTCCTCAGCCTGGCCACAGGGGAGAAAGAAGCTCCCGTTGTCGTGGCTGTAATGTTGGCAGCTTTGAGCTGGCTCTATGTTTCCATCATAAAAATTAAACAGTATATCTACGAAAAATTAAAAAAGAAAAAACATCTTTTTGCGGCTGTGATTAGCGTGGGAAATATCACCGTCGGGGGAACAGGGAAGACTCCTTTTGTCATCATGCTGGCCAAGTATCTCAAGAACCGCAAGAAAAAAGTGGCTATTTTAAGCCGCGGCTATAAAAGAAAAAAATCTATCGGTCGCGGAGAAGGTATTGAAAAAGGTATTAGCGTGGTTTCGACTGGCAAAGAGGTGCTCCTTACCCCGGAAGAAGCTGGGGATGAACCCTACCTGATGGCCAAGTACCTTACGAATGTGCCGATCATGGTAGGGTCTGACCGCGTCAAAAGCGGGCAGTATGCCATTGACAGTTTTAGCAGTGAAGTACTGATTCTTGATGATGGATTCAGTTATTATCCTTTGTACCGCAATATAGATGTAGTATTGGTAGATGCCACCTGCCCGTTTGGCAATCACCACTGTTTACCACGTGGTATTATGCGGGAACCGATGAGCGGCTTAAAAAGAGCCGATGTGATCGTCCTGACTAAAACCAACCTGGTTAGCCCTGAAGAAGCGGACCTGATCATAAATAATATAAAAAAATATAATTCCTATGCCGCCATCCTGAAAGGCGTGCATAAACCACTGGACCTGATTAACCTGGCCACCGGAGAAACATTGGCGGTGAGTTTTCTGCGCCATAAGGAAATAGCGGCGCTGTCCAGTATCGCCGCGCCGGAATCCTTTGAAAAGACCTTAGCAGAGATCGGCGCCAAAGTCGTAAAAACCATTCGGTATCCTGATCACCATTATTACACCAAAGATGATTTTATCCAGATCTTAGAACAAGCTGAATATAATTTTATCGTAACGACTGAAAAAGATACCACCCGGTTCAAAAAGGAATTCTGGAACCTGGAGAAGATCGCCCGCGTCAATTTTTTCTCCTTGCGCCTAGAAATGGAAATTATCAAGGGAGAAGCTGAGTGGCTCAAAAAACTGAAGCAATTAATATTGTAGAATACGCGCTGACCTTAATTTTTTCCCGGCTGGTAAGGATAGCGCCATACCGCCTGGCTTTATGGCAAGGTTCGTTCCTTGGCTGGTTGGTTTATTTTCTTTGGCCAGGCCGAAGAAGACTGGCGCAAAAAAATTTAGCCGCGGTCTTTAAAGATAAGCGGCCGGCGGAAATAACCGCCCTATCCAAAGAAGTATTTAGGAACATCGGACGCACCCTGGTAGAATTTATTTATTCCCAGAACTGGGATAAAGAACAATTATTAAGGCACGTTGAGGTTGAAGGCCGGGAACATCTAGATGCGGCCTTAGCCCAAGGCCAGGGAGTGATCTTTTTAGGCGCTCACTTCGGGAATTGGGAAATAATAGGTCTGGCAGTCAGCGCGCTGGGATACAACTTAAAAGTGGTGGCCCGGGCCCTGGATAATCCCCGTCTGGACCGGTTAGTAACCCGGATACGCGGAAAATTCGGCATGGCAGTGATCGCCAATGCCAATGGTATAAAAAACATTATAAAATGCCTGCGCAAAAATGAGGCGGTGGGTATTTTGAGCGATCAAAATCTTTATGAGAATGCGATTTTTGTAGAATATTTCGGTAAGTTGGCAGCTACTACACCGCTAGTGCCTTTACTGGCGCAAAAGACAGGAGCCTCGATAATGCCTATTCATATGATCAGGCTGGCTCAGGGTAAACATCGCCTGATCATAGAAAAAAAATTAGTTATGCGGGAAGTTGCTGACCGGCAGGAATTTGTACGGATCAACACTACAGTATGCAATCAGATCATTGAAAAATGGGTCCGCCAAAATCCTGAACAATGGTTTTGGGTGCATAATCGCTGGAAAACCAGACCAGAGAAAAGCGGCAATTAGCTCTTGGTTCATAGCTGCTAGCAAACCCAAAAAATACAACGACTACGAGCTACGAACTATTACCGTCAAGAATGTGCCGTAAAAGGAGCAGTATGACTGCAAAAATACAATATTTGGACAAGACCATATATGCGGGTCTGCTTTTGTTTGCCTTTTCTCTGCCTATTTCGATCGCGCTTACTAATATTGCCTGGATTGGATTGCTGTCGGCTGCAGCGACCAAGATAATAATTGACCGGAATACATTAGTGCGCACTAATTTGGACCGTCCTTTTTTCTGGCTGTTGGCGATTACGGCTATGTCTACGTTAACTGCTGTTGACCCCTGGTCTAGTTTCAAGGAATGGAGACAGATAAGCCTGATCACTATCTACTGGTTGATGGTCACTATGATCAAAGATGAAGACCAGCTGAAAAAGATAGTGTATTATTTTGTCGTCGGGTCTATCCTGGTCAGTTTATACGGTATTATGGAATATGTGCTCGGTTTGAATATGATCGACCAGGTCATTATTTCCAATCCATATTCTTTCATGCAGGACTGGCCGACAACCATACTGCGCCATCTCTCACTGGATCATGGCCGGGTAATAGCCACCAGAAGCCATCCTTTGACCTTTGCTGAAGGCCTAATGATGGCTTTGTGTTTTGTCTTCTGTCTGGGCGTATTCAGCGAAAGTAAAACTAGGAGGAACCGGTCCTGGCTGGTCATTATCATCATTGGCTTGGGTTTGTTATTCACTTACAGCCGGGGACCCTGGATCGGTGCGGTATTGGGTTTGGTCAGCCTGATAATTTTTAAACCTTCTAAGAAAACGCGGCTAGCAGTAGCAGCAGTTTTAAGCACAATCCCGCTAATGGTATACGGCATAAATACCATTACCCAGGGTAAAAGAAATTCCATTGTCGAACGGATTGAGAAAGCCAAGGATTGGCGTACCGACGGAGACAGTCGCGAACGGGTGTTGATGTGGCAAAGCGGCCGGGATATGGTCAGGGATCGTCCTTTGCTGGGTGTAGGTTTGGGGAATATTCATAAGGTTTACCTGCAATATAAAAGCGCCAAAGCCTGGCATACAGGCATTGAGAATGAATTGCATTCTAATATAGTCCAAATCGCGGTAGAAAGAGGTTTCCTTGGGCTGGCCATGTTTATCTGGGCGCTGGTGGTCTTTTTCAGGGAAGGATACCGGACCTTGAAAAGCCTGCCGGATAATAAGCCTTTCCTTAAAGCTGTGACTGCCGGCGGATTACTGAGCGTGGTCAGTTTTCTGGGAGCAGGATTCACTGAAACAACGTATAATGATAGTGAAGTGATTATGATATTTTATTTCATGATGGGGATGGTCATGTGGATCAGACACAAAGCCAAAGTCAATGATGATACTGTCTCCCGAGATATTGCTGTATTCATGGACCGGGATGGTACGATTAGCGAAGAAGTGGGCTATATCAATCACCCGGACCGTTTTCACCTGCTGAAGAGAAGCGGGAAAGCAGTGAAATTACTGAACCAGAACAAGATCATGGCAGTAGTGGTCACTAATCAGGCCGGAGTGGGACGGGGATATTTCAAGGAAGAGATGATCGGTGTGGTACATAAGAAAATGGAGGAACTGCTGGCCAAAGAAGGCGCGTTTCTTGATGCGATCTATTATTGCCCGCATCATCCTAAAGACAATTGTAATTGCCGCAAACCAAAACCCGGCATGATGCTGCAAGCGCAGGAAAAGTTTGGATTGGATCTCACTAAGTGTTATGTGATCGGCGATAAATATTCAGACGTGGAATATGCGCATCAGGTAGGAGCCAAGGGCATACTGGCGCTGACCGGCTATGGCCAAGGGGCGTATGAGTTTGAGAAGGAGCAGTGGAGCCAAGGCCCGGATTTCGTTGCCAGCGATTTATTTGATGCAGTTGAATGGATTATCAACCAGGAAATGATCCGCCACTAATCCAACAAGCTCTGGTGGGCTAAAGAACGTTGGCGGACTCCCTACGGTCGTGCAGTGGAGTGAATAGTGAAACAGGAAAAGAAAAGTTGATAGTTGATTGTTGGTAGTTGGTAGTGAATGCGAGGTATCAGGAAACTGTCAATTTTTAAGAAAGATTAATTCCCATTTCAAGGAATGACTCCGGGGCTTTTACTGACTGCTGTGATAAGCTTGAAAAGAAAGTATAGGAGGACGCATGAGTAAGCTGGTGAGTAAACAATATCAGGATTTTTTGCGGTTGATAGTAACAGTTTACGCTTCAATACCTCATTGTTTTCTGTGCCGCTGTTTGCGATCAGAGAAGAGTCGCTGAAATGGTTGCTAATTCAGTAAGAGTGATAGACAAATTCCAGGCCAGCCAGGATATTAACCAGGCTTTAAAAGATACTTTTTACCTGGACCTCGCACCATTTGAGCAAAATTGGCTGGCTTGGCTGAAGGGAAAATATTAATGGATCTGAGAAAAAATAAAGGTATGGCGCTGGTGGAAATGCTGGTAGCGCTGATCATCGTGATGCTGTTGGTTTATATGTACATGAAACTGGTCTGGAAGGATGCTGGCGGCGCCAGCCGGCAGACGAAGAAGGCCCTAGCCAAGCAGGGTATCAAAGCCAATAATCCTCAAAGTATGGTACAATCGGCCCAGGAGAAAGTGGATCAGTTCAACAAAAAGACCGAAGCCTCCCAGCACGAATACGAAAACATCAAATAGAGAATCAACTGTCTAACCAAAGAAAGTCCTCTGAAGGAAACTTCGTAAGTGGAAAGTTGATGAAAGTACAGTAGGGCTGTTTCTTTAAGTAGGCTTAATTCCTAAAACAGCCAGTGGCGCGACCTGTTCAACAGCGGCCGCGCCCAGGTAACAGGCTACTGAATCGAGAACGAACCCATACCGTCAAATGTAGGGAAATATCTATCAACAGAAATAGAGCGGAGCATTACCTGCGCAACCTCTAATGGGAACCAAAATGCCACTGTCCGTGTCTTAACTTATTAAGAGAAAAGTAAAGGTATTAAGATTCTTGACAAACGTATGTTTATGGATATAAAATAAGAACCAAAAAAGAAATAACATAACCACTATTGTGGAGGTAATATGGAAGGGATTACTGCTATTAATGAGAAGGTAAAACAGGAGAGCCTGTTCATTCAGGACCTGACCAGGCAGATGGGGAGTGTTATTGTCGGACAGAAGTATTTGATCGAACGCTTATTAGTAGGTATTTTGGCCAATGGGCATATTTTATTGGAAGGCGTACCGGGATTGGCCAAGACGCTTTCAGTGAAAGTCCTGGCTCAGTCGATCAAAACCAAGTTCCAGCGGATACAATTCACTCCGGATCTGCTGCCGGCTGACCTGGTAGGCACTTTGGTATATAATCCCAAAGACGGCGGTTTCACTATCAAGAAAGGACCTATCTTTGCCAATCTTATCCTGGCCGATGAGATCAACCGGGCTCCGGCTAAAGTACAGAGCGCGCTGCTAGAAGCCATGCAGGAGCGGCAGGTAACAATAGGAGAGAACACTTTCAACCTGGATCAGCCTTTCATGGTATTGGCAACGCAAAACCCTATTGAACAGGAAGGAACTTATCCTTTACCAGAAGCGCAAGTCGACCGGTTCATGCTGAAGCTAAAGATCGACTATCCTTCCAAAGAGGAAGAGATTTTGATCCTCAAACAGGCGGCCCAGACCGATCGTAAGATCGACCTGAAACCGGTTGTCAAGCCGGAAGATATATTGAACGCGCGGACGATCATAGATGAGATGTACGTGGATGAAAAGATAGAGAAATATATCGTGGATATCGTGTTTTCTACCAGGAAACCCCAGAACTATAACCTGGCTCGGTTGAAAGACCTAATCCAGTACGGGGCATCGCCGCGGGCCAGTATCTACCTGATTCTGGCGGCCAAGGCTTATGCTTTCATCCAGGGCCGCGGCTATGTAACGCCGCAGGATGTAAAATCCATCGGCATGGATGTCCTGCGGCATCGCGTGATCGTTTCTTATGAAGCCGAGGCAGAAGGCAAGACCAGCGAGGATATTATTAAGACAATTTTTGATGAAATTGAAGTGCCTTAATCCGTAATAAAGTGGTAAGTGGTAAAAGGGATAAAGGATAAGATAATCATGCTGCCGAAGGAAGTAATACAAAAGATTAGGAGAATAGAGATTAAGACCTCCCGGTTGGTAACTGATATCTTTGCCGGTCAGTACCAAAGTGTTTTTAAAGGCAGAGGCATGGAGTTTGACGAGGTGCGAGAGTATCAGCCCGGGGATGAGATCCGTTCGATCGATTGGAATGTTACCGCTAGGATGGGGCATCCATTCGTTAAGAAGTTCGTGGAAGAGCGGCAGCTCACCGTATTGCTGCTGTTGGATGTTTCCGGTTCCAGCTATTTCGGTTCAGGCCGACAATTAAAAAGGGAATTGGCAGCCGAACTTTGCGGCGTTCTGGCGTTTTCCGCGCTCAAGAATAACGATCGCGTCGGGCTGCTTATTTTTTCCGACCGGATCGAAAGCTTTATAACTCCCCGGAAAGGGCTGCGCCATGTTCTGCGGGTAGTCAGGGAAGCTCTGTATACGAAGCCGCAAGGCAAAGAGACTGATATCAAAATGGCTCTGGAATACCTGAACCGGGTTATCAGAAAAAGAGCGGTTTGCTTTCTAATATCCGATTTTATCAACGCGGACTGCAAACGTGAATTAAAGATCGCTCGCCAACATCATGACTTGATCGCGGTCACTATTACTGATCCGAGAGAAACAGAATTGCCGAATGCCGGGATCATCAGGATTGAGGATGCGGAAACAAACCAGACGGCCTATCTTGACACCTCTGATAAAAAGGTTCGGGAAGAATTCTTCAGCAATAGCCAGCGGTGGCTTGAAGAGAGGATCAGGATGATCAGAAAAGCAGGCGTGGACAATATCGATATAAGAACTGATCAACCATACACAGAAGCAATTATCCGCTTTTTCCGGGCCCGCGAAAAAAGGTTGCGTTTTTAGAATGAAGCTATTTCCGACCGGCAAAAAACTGTTTCTAGCAACTCTCTTTATGTCCGCTGTATCTTTTGGATATGGCGCGGTTGCGTTGGCTGAAAAACAGCCCTCCACTATCCCTAGTCTCACTATCTCCGTCCAGCCCCAAAAAATAATGATCGGCGACCCCATTGCCTATCAGGTAACCATTAAGATCCCCGCTGATTTTGAGATACTTGAAGATTCTTCCACGCTAAAGCCGGGGGAGTTCGTCATCAGGGATCTTCAGCAAAAGAGACTGTTGGATAAAAAGAACGATTTGACTTTAGTATTGCGCTATACCTTGACTATTTACGATACAGGCAAGAAACAGATCCCGGGATATTTGCTGTCTTATCGCCGTATCAGCGAGCAACCCTGGCGGGAACTGACCGGGCAGATGGTGGAAATAGAAGTCCAAAGCTTGCTGGCCAAGGCCAAAAAAGCTGAATTGAAATCTTTGAAACCAAAATATACCTTGCTCCGTAATCCTTATCTCTGGGGCTTACTTTTGGTGATTTTGGTTGCTGGAGCGCTCATCTGGTTCTTCTACTTTCGTCGAAGATTACAGCTTCAATCCCAGCCGCTCCCCAAAAGGCCAGCTCACGTTATTGCCTATGAGGAATTGGAAAAAATAAGGAATTCCCGGTTTTTGGAAAAGGGGATGTTAAAAGAGTATTTTGCAGAATTGTCCGGCTGCCTGCGCGGGTATCTGGAGAACCGGTTCAATCTACGCGCTCCCTGGTTATCTACCGAAGAATTCC
This sequence comes from Elusimicrobiota bacterium, assembly GCA_016218565.1. GTDB lineage: Bacteria > CAYTYR01 > UBA6262 > UBA6262 > UBA6262 > UBA6262. The sequence continues at coordinate 12,357 of JACRDM010000140.1, forward strand.
TGGAACAAGCGAAAACTTCTCCCGCGTTGAACAAAGAACAGAACAAACTGCTGAAGAATTTCCTGTCTCTGGCTGACTTGGTGAAATTCGCCAAGTACAGCTCATCCCCGCAAGAAGCGGAAAATGCTTATCAAGCTGTTAAAGATTTTGTCGATCAGACCAGAGAACAAGACGAGGATGCGGCCAATAAATGATTTTCAAATACCCCTGGATTCTATTACTGTTAATTGCCGTGCCTTTGCTTTGGCTGTGGCTCCGGAACAGAGACCAGGCAGGGTCAGTCTTTTTTTCCTCCCTGGCCTTAACCGACAAGATCAAACCGACATTTCGGCTAAAACTGCGCCATGGTCTAATTATTTTCCGGCTGATAGCCATAACGCCGATGATCATTGCCCTGGCCCGGCCGCAAATGTCTTTGACCCGGAATAGAACGTTTAAAGAAGGAATAGATATTGTCTTGGCCATTGACGTTTCCACCAGCATGAACGCGCTGGATTTTACTATTGGCGGTAAACGCTTTGACCGCGTCTATATTGTTAAAAAAGTAGTGGCTGATTTTATTAACAACCGGACGGATGACCGCATTGGCGTGGTGGCTTTTGCCGCTAACCCATATGTGGCTTCGCCGCTTACCCTGGATCATGATTGGCTTTTAGCCAACATGGACCGCCTTAAAACAGGTATGGTGGAGGATGGCACAGCTATCGGCTCAGGGATTATGGCCGCGCTTAACCGCCTGAAACATTCCAAAGCTAAAACCAAGATCATTATTCTATTGACTGACGGGAGGAATAACACAGGCAAGATCGCTCCTTTGACTGCCGCGGAGGCGGCACAAGCCTTAAATGTAAAGATGTATACGATCGGCGCCGGCAGCTCAGGACTTGTACCTTATCCGGTTCAGGATGCGTTCGGGCGGACGTTCCTGCAGAATGTACAATTGGATCTGGATGAAGATACCCTGCAAAAGATTGCTGCTATAACCAATGGCCAATATTTCCGCGCTACGGATACCGCTTCACTGGAAAAAATATATAAAGAAATCGACCGGCTGGAGAAAACACCTTATAAGCAGCCAGAAAATACCCGGTATAAGGAAATATATGGGATCTTTTTACTCTGGGGATTGGTTTTTTTGCTGTCGGAACAATTACTAAGCGCCACTATTTTAAGAAAAATTCCTTAAGGAACGTAATATTTATGCGGTTTGCTAACGGACAGTTAACTTACTTATTTCTATTTCTCATAGGATTAGCCGGGTTGTATTTATTCAACCTCAAGAGAAAGAAAGCCCTGCTGAAAAAATACGCTGAGCAGGCTTTATGGCCGCACCTGCTGTCTTCTTTCGATCAGCAGAAGCAAAACCTCAGAGTTCTATTTATTCTGACCGCCATATTTTTAATTATCATCGCTTTGCTTCGCCCGCAATGGGGTTTCCATGAGGAAGATATAAGCCGTCGCGGGGTAGATATATTCATCGCCGTGGATGTCTCAAAAAGTATGCTCACTCAAGATGTATTGCCCAGCCGCCTGGGGCGTGCCAAGCTGGCCATTGAGGATCTGGTCAATCAACTAAAAGGAGACCGGATCGGACTAGTGGCTTTTGCCGGTTCGGCTTTTGTCCAATGTCCTTTAACCGTAGATTATGACAGCTTTCTGGAATCAGTGGAAGATCTGGATGTAAATCTTATTCCCCGCGGAGGTACGGATATCGAAAGCGCTATCAACGAAGCGCGCCGGAGTTTTACCACTGGCTCAGAAGGAATACATAAAACGCTGATCATCATAACCGATGGGGAAAGCCATGAGGGAGACGCGGTAGCCGCCGCTGCCAGGGCTGCCCAGGAAAACATTACTATTCATACTATCGGCTTGGGAACGGCGGAAGGCGATCTGATCAGAGTAGTCGACGAACAAGGGAGCAGCGGGTTCTTAAAAAACAGGGAAGGCGACGTGGTTAAATCGCGGCTCAATGATGATCAGCTCAAACAAATAGCTTTTAAGGGCAATGGAGCTTTTGTCAAAGCGACACCGACGCAATTCGGCCTGGATCTGATCTATAATAATAAGATCAGCGCCATGGAAATAAAGGAGGTAGAAGGCAAATCAGAAAAGCGTTATACTGAACGGTACCAGATCCCGCTGGCGCTGGCTTTGGCATTGCTATTACTAGAAGTCTTTATTAGGGACAGAATAAAAAATGAAAGCGACTAAGTTATTTATCTTTATTATAATTATAGTTGTCTTAATTTTGCCCGCCTCGATCCAGGCGGAGGAATCTGCTCCCAGTCCTTGGAAATCCTACCAAAAAGGAGTGGATTTTTATCGCCAGCGGGATTATGATAAAGCCGGGGATAATTTTCATAAGTCGCTTAATACTGATGATCGAACCTTGGAAGAATGGGCCAGCTACAACTCGGGAAACACTGCTTATGAGAAAGCGCAGGCGATCGAAAAGCAGGACCCGCCGACGGCTTTGAAAATATATCAGGAAGCGCTGGAATATTATCGCCGGGCTATCACCGCCGATCAGCGGGACAAAGATGCCAAGTTCAACTATGAACTGACTGCGAAAAAAGTTAAAGAGCTTGATCAGCAGCAAAAGCCAAGCGGACAAAAACAACAGAACAAACAAGATAAGCAAAAATCAGGCCAGGATAAAAATAAGTCAGACTCAAAGAATAACCAGGCAGATAAAGATAAAGGGCAAAACCAGCAAAAAAATATGCAGCAAGATACCCTGCCACCGGACAAACAAGCGGAACAAAATCAGCCGGATAAACCAAAGGAACAAACTGCTAAAGAAGGACAAGGACAGCAGGGACGGCAACAGCAGATGAGCAAAGACGAAGCTCTCATGCTGCTTAATAATTTTCAGCGGT
>JACRDM010000138.1 GCA_016218565.1 Elusimicrobiota bacterium
CCTGCCCAATGTACTTCTTTAGCTTGGCTACATCATAATCCCGGCCAGATCCACTGGGCCTGCTTAAATAGCTGATATCCTTGCGGACCGTGGCCTTGGTGACATTGATGTTAGTGCCCAGCTGGGTGCTGGAAACTGTTTTAATGCCGCTTTTCTCCAGCTTCTTCAGTACTCCGTAAATATTACAGAGCCTTGCTATCGCCGGTAAAGGTATCTTACGCATAAAAATCTTCTTGGTGAATGACTCGAATGACCCCACGTTGTTTTATTTCATAAAATAATAGACGGGAGCAGGCCGCGCATGACTCGAATAAGAGCCTATCTGTATACATTCGTGAAATTCGCATCCTTTCATTCGTGATTTTATTCGGCTTTAGAAGTAAATTTACCTGTGAAATCCTTCACAGGTAAGATAATATCACTAACGCATTAAGTTGTCAAGAAAAAAATAAGATCAGGTATGAAGTCAGTCTGAAATAAGTTTTTGGCAAAGAGTTTTGCCGTGCCAGGAGCAGTTGCGGCAGAAGCTTTGCAAGGAGGGTTTGGTGAGGTGGCGAAGATTTTGAAGGTGGCGTTTATCTGAGGTGGATAAACACTCCAGAGGCGATAGGCCACATCACCGAAAAGAACATTTTGTTCCAAACCGGATTGTTAAAGTCATAAATCTTAAGCGCCAGGGCTGATATTATCATCAGGGTCAATGGCCCCCAGAGGAAAATACTGTCTAAATTAGTGAGGACATTGAATTTTAAGCTGAAATGAGCAACCACCGCAATGATCGCTGCCAAAAAAATGATGCTCCGGCTTATTATAAAACCGGTATTGGCGCAAAGGTAGCCGATGCTAGAAAAGCTGTTGAATCGGGTAATGAGCATTAAGAGGAATACTAGCATGGCTGACAGGCAGAAGTATTTGCCAGCTTTTTCATTTAATCGTTCGAGGTTAGTGATACCTTGGGCGATATAATTCTTTAGATCAAATTCTTTTAATTGCTGTAAGGTGGAAGGTGAACCACTAGCCAGCATTTTCTGCATAATGGGATTGATGACAACTATATTTTCCTTATTGATTTCCTTAAGCATCCGCTGGACCTCCGGATCAAATTGCTTTTCATCTTCATTCCTGGCGGCAGCTTGTTTTTTGAGCAGTTCCTGCAGTTGGTTCTGGTCTATTACCGCGGGACCTTCCTGATTGGAATTAAAATTATTCATCATGGCCTTAAATTCTTTTTTAAGGGAAAGCACCTCTTTAGTGACCCTGATCAACTTTTCCGCTTGAGAACCATAAATGGTCAGCGCCATGACCAATACCAGGAAACTAAAAAATAGCGTTCTCATTTCAGCCTCTCCAGAAAGCCGACAGCTTTATCAATTTTTTGGATGAAAGCAAATCCCCGGCCCGGCAAGTCTAATTTACCGGCGATGATACAGGCATTGAATATCTGGTCAGTAATATCAGCCGGGGTAACGATCAAGATGACTTCTTTCTCCGGCTGGATTAAGGCTCCGAATAGGCCTATTTTCTGCCGTACACCAGTACCACGACCATAATAAACCGTGGCGCCCTGAGCCCCTTCTTGCAAGGCTTTTTTTACTACTTTGTCTGCTTCGCCCCGCTGGACGATGCAGGTGATGAGATCAAAGGTTTGCATGCTTCCCCCCTTTTATAAAAACGATTACGCGGATTTCAGTGCAGATTATCCCCTGCTGATCCCGATAAAACGGGATCAAAACTGCGCCGGACAGAACCGCTAATTAACTGATGTTTCATATCTTACTATTGCTGCCGTCACTATCCCGGCGGTTTCGGTGCGTAATATTCTTGGCCCGAGACTGACCGGGATCACCCCTGCCTCTTTGGCAGTGGCTAGTTCCTGCTCACTGAATCCGCCTTCTGGTCCGATAAAAATAGTAATATTATCTACCGACGTATTTTTGAGGATCTTTTTTATACTGGTTGATTTTTCACCCTCCCAGGGGATTAGGGCCAGGTGCCCGGGCTTGATCTGTCTAAGCACTGACGCAAAATCAGCAACCGGTTCAACGATGGGCACAGTCATGCTGTGAGACTGCTCCGCTGCGGCCTGGGCGATTTTCTGCCAGCGTGCCTGTTTCTTGGCTGCTCCGGCCTGGTCTATTTTTATGATCGTCCTTTCACACCGGCAAGGGATAAAAACATCTACTCCTATTTCGCTGCCCTTCTGGATAATAAGATCCATTTTCTCGCCTTTGGCCAGTCCCTGGACCAGGGTTAACTTTACTTTGTCAGCCGCGCCTGTTTTCAGGCGGTTAATGATCTTCCCTTCTGGTTCAGGGTAGATCTTTTCCAGGTATACTTCATACTCAAAACCAGTGCCGTCAAAAACAATACAGGCAGCACCGGGTTTCATCCTGAGCACGTTTTTAATATGGTTGCCGTGCTCTGCCGGCAGTAAAACTAGATGGTCACGAATATTCCTGGGAGGAACATAAAACCGGTGCATATTCTTTTTCATATTCATCCTTTTACTATCATTCATGACTTCCTCTTTTTTCAAAAACGATCACCCGATTGCAAAAAGGTAGTTTTCTTTTGCGCCACCAGATAAATACAACTAGGCCCACTGCTGCGCCACTAGAGTCGCTGAATACGTCTGCTAGGCTGGGACTCCTGGTAGGCTCGTAAAATTGCACCAGTTCATTGATAATTCCCCAGCTCACTGAATAAATAAAGGCACTGAGAGCCAGGGAGATTAATGAGTATTTCCAAAATCTTAGAGCAAGGCACAGGAGAACCGCCAGCACGAAGTAAACCGCGGCATGTGCCAGGCTGGCCATAAAGTCAAAAGGCAGGAATATTTCTACCTCTGTTGCCGGTTGCAGCGATAGAAAAACCAGGAATACTGACCATAGCGCGGCAATTAATAAAAATCTATTTGCCTGTTTTGAGAAGTTCGTGATCATAGATCGAGAAGCTCCATAGCATTAAGAGAAACCATTTTCTCGAAGGCGGTCGGGTCAGTGATGAGCATTTTCAGCTTGGCCAATTCTTGCCTCTGGTCCTGCCAGGGAGAATCAATACCGAATAATAGGCGATTAGGGTCATGACGCTCAATCAATTGGAGAAAAGAATGGCTGGCCATATAATACCTCGTTGTACCCCATTTGAAATCCGCCCAGCGCCAATACCAGCTTTAGATCAGGGAAAGCCTTGATCAGCTTGGCAAAATGGGCCAGAGCGCCAGGCACATTTCTAAAAGCAATATCTCGAAGTATAGGATTGAAATTCCTATACTTTAAATTATCTAACTGGGCAGGCAGATTTAGTCAAGAGCTGGTAAGCGGCGTAATCATTTAGAAATCTGTGCCTGTCCCCGCGTGTTTGATCTCGCTAATTCGGGATCAGCAGGGGATAATCAGTTAGCGGAACGAAGTGGAGCCTAACTTGATAGCGTAAGAATTGATGCTTTCTACCTGGTCGGCTCGCATGGCAACCGGGACCTGTACACTGACTTGGATACCGGCTGGCTGCATGGAATCCAACAATCCCTGTCGTGTACCGTCACTAAAAGCCTGGCAGTCTGCCTCTGCTTCCAGGGCCGCGATTATTTTGACGGCACCCTGGTCAGGTCATTTTTTCCATTTTGCAGCTTCCCTCCAGGGTAATGAAGGTAATTTCAGGAGTAGCCCCTACTCTCATTGGCGGTCCCCAAGTGCCGGTACCGCGATTAACGTAGACCGTGGTATTGCCGGAATTGAATAAGCCGTAAGGCAGAGCATAGATTTTTTTGACAATGTACTTGAAAGGCCATAGTTGGCCCTGATGAGTGTGTCCGCTCAATTGCAGATTTATTCCCAGGCGTTGCAGTTCGTCCATGGTTGTGTTGGGAGTATGAAGCAGCAGGATTACCGGCTGGCGTGGATCAAGGCCTTTCATGATCTCGGACAGCAGTGGTATTTTTTCACCGACAACCCGCGCGCCGGCCTGATCATCACGGCCTACTAACTGTAGTCCATCAGCTACTTCTATCCAGCGGTTGCGCAGCAGGCGCACTCCTGCTCTTTCGATGAAAGCTTCGGCTTTCTGGATACCAGCGAAGTATTCATGGTTTCCGGTACAGGCAAAAACGCCGTATTTGCTTTTGAGCCTTAGCAGTGGTTTTACCAGTTCTTCCATATGCAGGGCTTGCTCATCTACCAGGTCCCCGGTGATAACGATCAGGTCAGGATTGAGACTATTTGTTAGTGTTACTATATTCTCCAATCTTTTTCCCTGGATAATCAAACCCATATGCACATCAGATATCTGGGCGATAGTAGTTCCCTCAAGCTTTTGGGGAAGGTTGGGTATTTTTACGTTTATCCTGGTGATACCGATGTTCGCTGCTTCTAATAAGCCATATACCGTAATGATCAAGGCAATGGCAGAGACCAGAGAGGCGAATAGGCAGGGATTTTGCAAGGTGTTATTACCGGCATATTTTAGCATTAGCTTGATCAGGTCAAATCCGAGGGTCACCAGGAACAGGTACACTATTATGCCCATCCATAAAGAAGAAATATAATTAGTGATCTCCACTACCAAGCTGTTGTGTCCCCTGGCAACGAAGTGCAGCAGCGGGAAAGAAAGACACAAGCCGATACACATGATCTTTATCAACAAAGAAGTAAACCCAGTCAGCCGGAGAGGATATATCAGCCGAAAATAAACATAAAGGTGACTGCCTCCATAGACGATAATAAAAATAGTTAAGAATATCATAAAGAACCAAAAATATTGTCGCAGCGGAAACCTCAAACGCACGCCCCCCAATAGGGTTTAGAAAAGGGCAGCTTGGTCTTTGTTTATATTGCAGCTAGTAATTAGTTTGTACCAAAATAAAAGTTTTCTTACCTTTTTTAACCGCTACACCGGTTTTCTCTTCACCTGCGACTTTGCCCCCGCTGCGGTTATAGTAATTGATCTTTAAACTGTAATTGCCCTCCGGCACCCTGAATCTGGCCATCCTGATAGTATCGGGCAAGACCTGCCAGCAGCGCTTGTCTGACTTTTCAGACAAAGCCGCCGCCATTTTTACCGTGCTGGATAATAAGAACGCTCCTACCGCGTTATTAGATTTTTCTTCTATTTTCTGGCGCGCGGCTCGTGATAAAGCATATTTAATGGCGGCGCGGGCAATGGTTTTGGCATAAATACGGCCTAATCGGTCAGCCAGGCTCTTGACTGCTATTTTGCCGACGTCTTCCACTACTTCCGTTGGTTTGCTTTTATCTCCCAATTCTACGATACTGGAGGTAATAGTATAATTAGTGGGCACATATTTTGGGAACGCGGCAATGATCTGCTCATCGGCAGCTATGGACCGGATAGCTGTACCGGCGGTAGAAACGCTTTCCGCCGCCGCTCCTTCGGTCTTTACTGCTCCCACATAGACCCAGGCCTTGCCGAAAGCGATCTCAAGGATATTGTCTACTTTATGCGGTACCAGGCCATTGTAGTGTATGACCACTATTTCCCCGTCTGTTTTGGCGGCTTTGGACTGGTCAAAACTGCTGGCTTGCTTGGAGAAATCTTTACGGAGTTCTTCCCTTTCGCTGTTAAACTGGAGACTGGCAGCAGCATCCATGGCGCTGTTAAATAGATCCTGCGGGATTTCCGTTCCCAGGGATTTTTGCTGGTCACGATATGTGTACAAGGCTTTACGGTATGAAATAAAAGCGTCGTTTAGTTCCCCTTCATTTTCGTAGAGCAGACCCATGATATAGCGGATAAACCCATCTTCCTTATACGTATTCTTAGATCCATAGTTCGTCTGCAGTAGTTTCAGGAAATCATCCACTGCCCTGGCTTCCACTAACGCATCTTCACTCTTATCAAGGAAGACATAATTTAGCGAAGAAAAGACATGAGTAATGGCCCGTTCAAAATCTTCTCCATAATAGGGTCTCAGGTTATCGCTCACCAGGAACGTGGAAGCTTCCTGCGTGATACTTTTAGTAAAGTAGTCTTTGGCCAATTTTCTGGCTTCATCCAACATCAGGTTTGACTTGGGATAATCTCCTCCGATATGGAACAAATAGCCGTGATCCAGATAATACAAGAGCCGTTCCTTTTCGCCGTAAAACTTATCAGCATTATCCTCCACCTGTTTATTGGCCTCGGCAATTTTTTTCTGGGAGACATAATTATTGAGTGTGTCATAATAAGTCAGCCGGTTTGCCCCGCACCCAGCCAGAATAAATAGTACCAGTAACAGTGTCGATATCTTTTGTACTGAATGTTTCATTAACATTTTCACCTCTAGTAATTCAAAATGCAAAAATAGAAATTCAAATTCACATATCAAAGTTTAAAATTTGAATTTGTCATTTTGATATTTGATCTTTGATATGAAAATTGATTTACGGTTTAACACTCGATCTGGTGACTAATTTCTTGATCTTCTTTTGGCCGATCCACACTTTTTCATTGGTGAGGACGTTAATCATTTCCAGTTCTACCTGATAATATTTGACCGCCTGTTTGCCGGCTTCATCCATGATGGTATTGATCTGTCCCTGCAGCATGAAATCAGCGCCTGTTTCTTTGCCCATGGCCTTAATAGTGGCAGGGTCGGAAAAATTAGCCTGGTCATTCTTTTCATCGCGCACTTCACTGCGTTGTTCCTTGGCAGCGACAAATTTCACTTTGCCGGAATTAATGAGCTCCCTTTCCAGGTCTTTGACAAAAGTTTCAGTGCTAATGTGTTCGCTGGAACGGTTTCTGACAGAGGCTACAATAACCACGGGAGCCTTACCCTTTTCCGAACGGAATTCACTGACCCAGGGACGGCTCAGTGAATCATTGACCATCTCGGCGCTTACCAGCTGGGAATCAGTATCATTCCAGTTGCCGCTCAGGTCGATCATCTCGCCTGAATCAACTCTCGCCACCTTTACCCCGCCGCAGCCGGCTAATAAAGTGAGACTTACAGCCATACAAAAAACCACGAACAAACTTGAAAATTCTTTCATTGTTTCCTCCTGATATAAAATCAAATTCTAAATCCATATTTCTAAATAATTTCTAAATCCAAAGCGTTTAATATTTAGATATGAGGATTTCGGATTTGTTCTCTTATAGGTGCCTTGAGATCTTTCCTTTTAACTCCACAAAGTTTGGAGTCAGGTCTTCTTTTTTGCGTCCGAAACAGACTCCCATTTTCTCATGGAATTTTACCTGGTCCAGATCTACATGGCGTTGTTTGATAGCTTCAGCCGTGGGAATATACTTAAGGTCTTTGCCTTCAACGCCGGCTACGGTTACTCCGGTAATACCTTTCTTCAGCAATAATACGGCGGCAGCTCCGGCTTCCTTGCCGAAATTGACATCATAAGCTGAAGAATGTCCGGCCCGGACCAGGTGCCCGGGAGTGACAGAACGGATTTCCGGTATCTCATTGATGCCTTTTACATACATATGGGATTTGATCATATTTTTTTTAGTTACCGGGTCAGCCTTCAGGCGCTTAGAAATTTCCTGTACCACATATTTGGCGGCGCCGGCCAGTTTTTTGTGGCCGAAAGCATCAACTGCCGATGATTCATCGTATAGTTCACCGCCAGCGGCGTTTTTTAGTCCTTCTGCCACTACGATCGTATAGGTGCCAGCCAAGACATCGCTTTCTTCTAGGCGTCTCCAAAAACGTTTGCTGATATGTTGGTAAAGATAATCAAGATCGGCCGGGATTTCCGGGATGAGGATAGCATCAGCATCAGCGCCGATACCGCCGCGGAAGGCGGTATGCCCGGCATAACGGCCAAAAACTTCCACGACCATGATCCGGTTATGGGTCCGCCCGGTGGTTTTAAGCTCCTGGACAAACATGGTGATCCGGTTAATAGTGGAATCAGCGCCGACAGAATACGTCTGCAGATCCAGGTCCATGGTTTTGGGCGCGTGCACACAGGGGATGCCTTGCTGGATTAGATCCACCATGACAGTGCCAGAATCATCTCCACCGCTAATGACCAAGCCGTCAATTCTAAATTTGCCAAGTCCGGCTTTGATTCGTTTATATTTATTAGGATCTGTGATTTTCTTGATCTTCACACGGGAGTGCCCGGCTTCGCTGCCAGCCAGGTTGGATTCGACTGAATCGATGCGTTCCGGCAAAAGGTTGACTAAATTATCGAAATCTATCAAGTTATAAAGTCCGGCATAACCATTGGGTATGACGAAAGTTTCAATTCCTTCTTTATGCGCCATCTGAGCGGTGCCTTTGATAACCGCGTTCAGTCCGCCGCAATCGCCGCCGCTGGTGATAATACCTATCCGTTTGATCTCCCCCATGTTGTTTCTCTTTCCTCCTTGAAGTTAATTTGTATTAGTAACAATAATGACTAATATAGCAAAAAAACAGGCAAAAGTAAATAGAATTATAGTATAGAGGGTTAGGGTTTGGCCAGATCGTAGCTAACGAGCAAATCCTTATTACCAAGAATTTCTGCTGCGGGGCCGAAAGCTTTTAGCCGTCCGCGGTTTAAGAGAGCCACTTTATTGCACAGGGTTGATACCATTTCCAAGTCGTGTGTAGCGATGAGCTTAGTAATATTCAAGTTCTTGAACAAATCGATCATTTCCCAACGGTGTTTTGGGTCCAGGTTGCTTGATGGTTCGTCCAAGACCAGTATTTTAGGTTTCATCGAGAGTACGGTAGCCAAAGCAATCCTCTTCTTCTCGCCAAAGCTTAAATGGTGCGAAGAACGATGTTTGGCAGTCAGCATGTCTACTTCCTGCAGGGCCAGATCCACTTGCCAGTTGACCTTATTCTTATCCCAGCCGAGATTGATGGGCCCAAAAGCTGTATCATCGTAAACCGTAGGCATAAAGAGCTGGTGCTCAGGGTCTTGGAAAACCAGGGCTACTTTTTCCCTGATCTTGGGCAAGGTTTCCGCAGTAATTTCCAGGCCGTCTACCTGGATCTGGTTACTACCCCGTAAAATACCGTTCAAGTGCAGTAAAAGAGTTGATTTCCCGGCGCCGTTGGGTCCGATCAAGCCGATACAATCCCTTTCTTCCACCTCCAGGGAAACATTTTCCAGAGCTACATTACCATCTGGATATGTGTATGACAGGTCCTTAATTTCGATCAAGGGCCTCATGGTCCGCCATACTCCAGGATCTTTATCAGGACAAAAATAGTTGCCGCGGAAATACCAAAAATATAATCCCTGTTCTTTAAATCGAAATCATCTAAGGTCCTGACTGTCCCATCAAATCCCCGGGACAGCATTGACTGGTAAATACGTTCGCTCCGCTCATAGGAATGGATAAATACCACGCCGATAATATTGGCCAGGGTCTTGGTATGGAACCACTTCGAGCCACCTGTGGTCCGCGCCTCCTTGGCCCTCTTAACACTCATCAATTCATCGGCAATCACGAAAAGATAGCGGTACATGAAGGAAAAGATCATGACCAGGATAGCCGGGATTTCCATCTTTTGCAGGGCTTTCAGGAAATGGGAAAAACTGGTAGAAGAGATTAGCAGGATCATCGCTATCAGCGAGAGGTAGGCTTTCCAGACAATAAACAAGCTGAACCAGGGCTGGCGGCGCTGATAAAACAGCAAAAACAAGGCAAAAGATACTATGAAAGGCAAAACCACCAGAGATTTCTGTAAGATACGAATAAGCGGAACCCTGGACAGGATAACACCTAGTCCCAAGATGAAAGCATAGTAAATTAAAGAAAATGCTTTGGAGAACAGAGTGAGATTCACCAGGAAAACAAATAAAAGAGAAAAAACAATCTTGATCCTGGGATCAATTTTTTGTAATATACCATTGATCTGCGCATATTCATCGGCAAAGTGATGCTTCATTAAATAAACCCTTTCAGCTGATAATATACGAACTTGATATATTCATTAGTGGTAGCCATCAATCCATATTCTGAGTACCACCAAGTATCTCTTTTGTACCAACTATCCTGTACCGGATAGATCATGACTTTTATTCCGGAGTTTTTATAAACTTTTTTAAAGACATAGTAGGCCCGCTTAGTGTGAAATGGCTCGGTGACCACGATCAGGGATTTAATATGGCGTTTCTGGCACTCAGCCAGACTGAGCGTAGCATCATCATGCGTGCTCAGAGAATCAAAAATAGGCCAGACCTTATTTTTAGGCACCCCGCGGCTACTGGCCAGTTTTTGACCTTGAACCGCCCAATGATAAACCGGACCGCTCATAACCTGTTCGAATTCACCGCTCATCATTATCAGGTCAGCATATTTCTCACGATACAGTTTCGCGCCCTGCAGTACTCGTTCTCCCCGGCCCCCGCCCAACACCAGGATAGCGGCTGCCTTCTCGATCTTATCCTGATGGATGAGCCAGCCCCCTGCCTGTCCCAGCCAAAACTTGTAGAACAGTGGGAACTGGATGATAATGAGGCCCAGTATTATTAAAGTATATTTTGTTATTTTTTTCATATATGTCTTATTACCTTCTACATGTACCACACTGGAATAAATTTGATTTTGGTTCTTCCTGTTTTCATGCTGCCCCAGAATCTCTTAGTGAGAATAACTGCCTGTTCCGGCTGATATTGAGCCAGGTAACTTCTGAATCCTCGGCTCACTTCCGGTGATTTTAATTTTTAATATTTCACTTCCAACGGAATTATTTGTCGTCCATTATCGATGATGAAATCAACTTCTGCTTTGCCGGTAGTTCTCCAATACTTAATCGTAGTATCGTCTATTTTCCAGAGCTGAGAGAGAACGACATTTTCCACCAATTTACCGGCGCCTGATCTTAGATTTAGATCATTAAAGTTTTTGACGATATAATTACGTAATCCTAAATCTACAAAATATATTTTGGGATTTTTCTTTAGCTCAGTTATCATGGTGGAGAAATAGGGTGATAAGATCCTGATGATAAATATTTCTTCCAGGACGGAAAGATGATGTTTTATTTGTTTGAAGTGGCTTTGCCCGTCCAGAGCAAGAGTATTATAATTGATCAGGTTCCCGATATTATTGGCCAGCAGAGCAACCACGGTCCGGTATTTTGCCACGTCTTCTATCCGCCAGAGCTCAATGATGTCCTTGGTTATGTAGGGGTCATAGATATTTTTAAGCACTAGGTGTTTGGCGGCAAAGTCGTTTGTTTTTATAACTTCAGGATAACCTCCATATTTCAAATATTCTTCAAAGTATTTGATAAAGTCATTTTCAAAGAGTTCAGAGGGAGAGATAAAATCCTTCCCGGCGAGTACAAAATCCCTCACCTTCTTGGTCTGCTTTCTTTTAGGCAGATCATGGTGAAACTTTCAGGGAAGTTCTTTTCTCACCAAAGACGTTATTTTGAGCATCAGGGAATCAATATCCGGGCTGGCGGATTTTCCCCAGGTTGGCGATTTCATGACTAGATACTTCCCTTTTTGGTAAGAAAAACGGGGCGGGTAGGCGTCCTGAGTCCCGGCTGGACGGTTATACTGGGCGTTAGTTAGGCGATTGTATTTAATGATCTGTTCCTCGGTCAGGGCTAGCTGATAGATGTATATTTCGAAATAGGGATGGTAATCCTGGGGGCGCTGATTGTCTTTGGCCACTGTATTTTTGGTGTCTGTGACCGTTAGTACGAAACCAGGTAATTTATCATAATTATTGATCTCTAATGATTGCGCGGCTCGTTCATACATCGGAATACCATCCGCTTTCTCGGTTACGGTCCAGCCTTTCGGCAGTAGGCTTCTGACTTTAGCAGTAAGAGGTTGTTCTTCTGCCTGAACCGGCAAGGTTATGATTAGCCACAGGCTTAAAAATAATAAAATTGAATATTTTTTTTTCATCAAGATCTCCTGATTATTTTTTTAATATTGTGGCAATATCCCCGCCGGATAAGGTTCTAAACGAAAGTTGATAATCAACCATTCCGTCTTGATATACGGAAATGATCTCAAAGGCGCTGCTGCGGCCCGGGAATAATGGTTGGGCCTGGATCCGGTCCGTGTCAGTAGTGACCAAATTGCCGGATTTGTCATACCACTTTACGATTGCTTCAACATCAGGCAATACATTAGCATCAATGTTCTTGACTTCCCCGGCTACAGCTATGCGGTCCGGCAACAGTTTGCAGCTTTGCGAATAATTTATTTGCAGGCTGGCCACAGGGAGAGAAAAAATACTGTCCTTTTTCGCCCAGTTCTGGGTATACAAATTGCGCAAGACCGGTATCCGGTTAGCGATCGCCATTCCGCTGGCCATAATTATCAACAAGATAATCAGCCTTATTTCCGATCCCATGGATATTTTATTTGGGCTGGCGCCGCACTGAGGGCAAAAATCCGCTTTAATGCTGATCTTATGGCCACATTCTCGGCAATGCGTTAAGGTCATGAAAAAGCTTTCTGAGAGTAATTAGACCTTGCTTTTCACCAGGATATCAAAGTCGCCCATAGTGGAGATCAATGATACTATCATATATTCGTCATCAGCGCTGAAAAGAAATTTATTTTTAGCCCGGTTGTCATAACAGATGGGGGGCAGGGTAGTAAAATTAAGGCCGACGCTTGATAATTTTGTGCAGCTGTTTCCGTCAATAATATTCAAAAATTCTTTTACCGCATCTAGTACCGCGTCGGTGATCTGAATGATTTCCTTATTATACATGACCGAAGCGGTACGGAGCGTCACTGCTTCAGAGAGATTGAGAATAAACGCGAGGCCGATGTTCCCCTGCCCTTTTTGCTCAAAAGTATAATCTTGCAAGGTGAAGGTTTTGGCCGCCGGGATACAGGCCCTTACCTTGACCATCTCACCGGCTATTTTCTGGAATATCTTTATAGTGTAATCAATGAAGCTCTTAACGATGATCTGGTTCTTGACTTTTTCCAACCCTTTGGTGATTTCCCATTCTTCCTTGCTTTCCTCTTTTTTATAAGCTTTCAATTCCTCTTCCAGTTCCTGCATGTTCAAGGCGCCGGTCTTGACCATGGCTTCGCCAATGTAAATGCGGGACTTCTTCTGCTCAGCCAGGATGTTATTCAGTTTTTCCTTGGTCATGAGTTTTTCTTCCAGGATTATACTCGGCAACTCTTTATCCAGGTCATGTTTTTGTATGGCTTTGATATGCATAATGTCCTTGCCGTTTAAAAGTCCGTCCTGAATGAGCAACTGTTCCAGGCTGATATTGATATTTTTCTGATAGGTTATGGCTTTAAGCAATTGCTCCTTGGTGATCCGGTGCTTTTCCAGCAGGTACTGGCCAAAAAAGCGCATCCCCATGATGATGCCTTTAAAAGACAAACCAACGTTGACTTTCGTGGTTTTTGAATCTTCTTTTTGGAGCAAGTCGCGCAGTTCGCGCAAGAAATGTTCCTGGTCAAACGGTTTTTGGATAAAATGACTGGCGCCGCGGCGCAGACAATCAACTACCATATCTTCCGTGCCCAATGAAGATACCATGATCACTTTGGCCTTAGCGTCTATGTCTAATATCTTGTCCAAAATTTCCGGCCCGGTTTGCTCGGGGAGCACGATATCCAGCAGGACAATATCCGGCTTGGTCCGTTCATACAACTCCAGCGCGTGGCTGCCATCCTGGCACTGGCCGGCGATCTCGAATTCCGTTCCTTTGAGCATATCAGTGATCACCGACAGCATGAAGGAAGAATCATCTACGATCATGATCCTGGGTCTATTTTCTGCAGACATTTTTCGCTCCTTTTAAAATCTTTTTAAAAACGGTTATCAGTATAACAGGGAATCAGGGAAGTGCCTGATATCCTGATTCTTCCTCCCGCTCTCCGGCTGACCGGGTGTCCTTATTTATTCACCAGGGGAGGAAGCGGTAAATGATCGCCGCTAATCCCATGGCCATCAAGGCCCCGCCAAAGACCACACTCAGCAGATAGATCATCAGGCCGATGATCAGTAGAATAAAACCCAGTATGAACGAGTAATCCTTGACCAGTTGTTGCTCTTCGTCCTGTTGGGTCTGCAGCGAGATCAGGTGAAATTTTTGTTCAATTTTCTTTTCTTCTTCTGGCGATAATTTAGGCATAAGCAAATCATATTAATTATAGGAATAATTTGCCATAAAGTCAAGATTTATTCAGCAATTCCCGTAAGTTTGGGCGGGGCGGTAGCCAGCTGCTTAGGCTGGGCGGCGCTTTCCAGCCGGTCGCTGAACCTTTCCAACAGCCGTTCAGACTCTTCATACTTGTTGCGGGCATTGGTCAAATGACTGCCTACGATTCGAAACTCATCTTGGAACTTTTGGAAATCACTGCTGAGATGGTTAAGATAGATGATGATCTGCTGCGCGTTTTTTTCGATCTGCATTCCCTTCAGGCCCAGGACAATAGATTGGAGATAGGCAAAAAAACTATTAGGAGAAACAGGAACTACTTTCTTCTGCAAGGCGTAATTGTAAACGGCTTTCTCTCCGTTGATCGATTGCGCCGCCTCATCTTTGATAATGGTTTCATAAAAAACACTTTCCACCGGGATATACATCAGGGCAAAATCAAAAGTTTCTTCTTCCGGCAGGATATATGAAGAGGCTATCTTGTCAATATGGTTCTTTACGTCGCGATAGAAATCCTTTTTAAATTTGTTCTTTTCAGTAGCCGTTACGCTGGCTGTGACTTTCTTGAAATTTTCATAGGGAAATTTCGAATCGACCGGGACCAGCTTATCTCCCAGCATAATGACCGCGTCGACCTGCTGGCCGCTTTTGAATTTGTGTTTTAAGGAATAGTTCTGCCGGGGCAATATTTCATGCAGGAGATTTTCCAGCAGCAGCTCGCCAATGCCGCCGCGAAAAGAAGGCGCGCGGAGCAGTTCGCTAAGCTTGGAAATGTCCTGGCCGACCATAAATATCTGCTGGTTGGATTCATACAGTTTGCCCAGGCTGGAATCTACCCGGCTGATCATCTGGGCTGTGGAATCCAGGCGATTGCCGATGCTCTTATTGGTATCCTGCAAGATTTGGGAGCTTTCGAAGAGCCGCTGACTTACTTGGGTGGCAATGGTGTTGATCTGGCTGTTAAGTTGAGTGGAGATCTGGGATAATTGCCGCTGCAGGATGGAAATAGATTGATCATTGGCAGGTGGTTTGGTTTTCTTTAATAAAAAGAAAATAGTCGCCAGGAGAACAAGCATTATTATTCCTAAGCTGACTATTATAGTATTGGCCATTACCGCTCCCCCCTTCATAGGGCTGCCGGCTCTTGAGTTATTTGGAATCTTTCTTTGTCTGGCAGCCGATGCAGAGCGTAGCGGTAGGCACCGCTTCCAGCCGTTCGCTGCTGATTTTTTCGCCGCAGTCACCACAGATACCGAAATCTTTATCTTCAATATTTTTAAGGGCAATATCAATATCGGTAAGCTGTTTTCTTTCATTATCGGTCAATTCAAATAAGACTTCACGCTCATAAGAATTGGAGGCAATATCTACCGAATCTCCAACTTCATTCGTGGTATAATCCTTGCCTTCTTCTTTGGTGTTTTTTATGGCTTTAAGAATAGCTTCTTTCCTGGCTAAGAGCAGATCTTTAAAAGTATTTAACTCCTTTTGATTCACGATATATCCTCCTTAAGTTTACCCCGTTAGAAAGAAGCACTATCTAACGTAAGTATTTTAAAACCATTCTCTTTTGTTTACCCCCGCGCCTTTCTAACGGGGTTTACTTTCTTAATACCCGCAGGTCTTGGCCGATGATAATGACGGCATCTACCGTGTCATTTCGTTCCACTTTGGAAACTATATTGTTACAGCCGATGAGACTGGCTAATTTAGCTATTTTTTCAGAGTCGCCTGAGCGGTTAATGACCATGGTCGGTGTGGGTGAATATTGCCCAGGCAATTTTTCGATAACCGGGATAACGCTGCTTTCTCTCAGTTTGCCGGCTAGCAGGTCAGTCAGGTCTGATTCGCCGCTGGAATTAAGCAGGCGCACTCTCAGGCCTGCCACCTCCCCCGCTACCTTCTTAGCCGCTCCCAGGGAATAGCTGTCAATTTCCCGGTAATTCTTTAACCCGTACAGCAAAAAAATAACACTAAAAGTCATCAGCGCCAGGAAGATGAAATTTTTAAAAAGAAAGGTTTCGCGGTAACGCCTGGCCTGAAATTTACGGATTATCTTTTTTTTACGTTTCCTGGTCATGATTCCTGTACCCTGTTAGAGAGAGAAAACAGTCGTTTTCCAGACTCTCTTTGGTTGTAAATTTATCTTTATTTCCGGTTAAGGTTTGCTTAGCGCGCCACTCAGGTTGTATCTCTAATCAGGGTGTACTACTTTAAGAGTTTTAAGAGTATAGCCTTCCTGACCGCTCACGCGAATACCCATTTTTACTAATTCCTGCAGGTAGTCGCAAACCTCACGGGTGATACGTTCTCCTGGTATCAGCACCGGTATTCCCGGTGGATACGGTGATAATATATGAGCGCTGATCAGTCCTACGGCTTTGTTTATCGATACCCGTTTCATGCCCATTTCGAGCGCTTGCATCGGATTGATCACCATCTCTGTGGCAAAAGAAAGAGGCGGCAGA
>JACRDM010000141.1 GCA_016218565.1 Elusimicrobiota bacterium
AAAATCTATCACTTAACTTATACGTTATCATCGACTTGAGGAGGCTTGATTGAAGAGCCGTGTGAGCGAAACGTTCAAGCACGGTTCTGTGAGGGGATTTTAAATTTAAAGGAGAATTAAATTTATGAGTTCTACTCGACATACAGCTATTGTTACAACTAAAGGCCAGATCGTAATCCCTTCAAAGATCCGCAGGAGATTAAACATTAAGAAGGGGACCAAGCTTTATATTGAAGAAAAAGGTGATGAGCTTTGTTTGAAGCCAATTACCCCAGAATATTACAAGAAGTTAGCTGGGGTATTAGCTACTAAAGGGAAATTAACTAAAGCCTTGCTCGAAGAGCGAGCCAAGGATCAGGAAAGAGAGAATAAGAAATGATCCTAATTCTTGATGCTTACGCGCTTTTGGCTTATTTGGAAAAAGAACCGGGCTGGGAAAAAGTAGAATCATTTTTTACTCAGGCTGTCGAAAAAAACGTTAGTTTGCTTATGACTTCAGTTAATTATGGAGAAGTTTACTATATCGTTTTGAGGGAGCAAGGTCAAGGGATGGCTAAAACGTTGGAGAAGATAATATTAACCTTACCTCTAGATATAGTAGAAGTAGATATTCTTCTGGCAAAAGAAGCAGCTATTTTCAAAGCCCGGGGCAAAATATCCTACGCAGATTGCTTTGCCGCTGCTTTAGCTAAAGTCAAAAAAGGTGAACTTATAACCGGAGATAAGGAATTTAAATCCCTGGAAAAAGAAATTAAAATATCATGGCTATAGATAACCAAGTGAAATATTACCAGGGGAATGATAGCTAAACAAAAAATAATAGTGGTCCGGCCGGCGTATCACGCGGAAAAGACTATTTACAGGATTACAGATTAGAGTTGAATTTAGCGGCAGATTGTGATACTACATAGGCAGGACAAAAACATGATACTTTTAAAAAATCTGGGTAATCTGTTTAATAATCAGCGTAATTGTTTTTCAAAGGGATTTACTCTGGTAGAATCCATGGTCATGCTGGCCCTGATCGGTTTCTTGACCGCGGTGCTGCTTATCTCCATGACCAATCTTTTTAGCTACCGGGCCAAAGCCGCCGCTCGTCTGTTGGTTTCCGATCTAGTGTATGCCAAAAAAACCGCTGAGACCACCCAGGTCAAAAGCGGCGTCATTTTTTATCCGGCGCAGGATAAATATGTAGTTTATACCAGTACTTTTACCACTCCCATTACGGATCCCGTCAACCGCAAATCCATGATACGTGATTTTACCAAAGGAGAGCTTCGTAATGTCAATATTGTCTCAGCAGCTTTTCCGGCTGGGACTGAATATATCGAGTTTGACCCTTTAGGCCGTAATTTAAGCGGCGGTAAAACTGTACTGCAATATGGCTCTGATTCCTATTCAGTCTGGGTGGAAGATAATACCGGACGCGCTTACTGGACCTCCCCATGACACCTAAAAAAAACACCGGATTTAGTTTAGCTGAAATACTGGTAGCCGTGGTCGTGATAGCGATAGCTTTAGTCCCGCTGATTGTGGTTTTGGGCCAGGGAGTGAAGAGAGGCAAAGATCCGCAGAAAATCACCGTGGCTACGATGCTGGCGCAGGACTTGATGGAAGAAATTATGCCCAAGCTATTTGATGAAAATCCCAGTAATCCCGACTCACCGGCGGGATTAGGGCCGGAGACCGGGGAAACCCGTTCCGGAACGCCGCCCAATGGAAATTATGACGATGTGGATGACTTCAGAAATTATACGGAATCTCCTCCCAAAGAAGTGGCTGGGACCAATATGACTGAATATACCGGTTTCGCTCGGACAGTGGCGGTGGATTATATACAGGAGGCAAACTTCGACGCGGTTTCCACTAGTATTACCCGATTTAAAAGAATAAGAGTGACAGTTACCTGGGAAAGCGGCAGCCAGAGCGTCGAGCTCGAAGGGATCAAGGGAAACTACTAATTGGAGAAAAATTAGAAATCAAATATCAAAAATCGAAATTAAGGTGAAAAGATTTTATATTTTTGAATTTTGGTCTGTGGTTTTGATTTTAAATATTTGATATTTGAATTTTATATGGGGTTTTATGTTGAACTTACTTAGTAATAGAAAAGGTTTAAGTGGGGTGGAATTTGTCATTTCCATCGTTATTATTAGTTTGATGGTGATAGTTCTTTATGACATTTTGCGCGAGACCACCAATACTTACAAATACCAGGATGTGCAGACCAACGTAGTCCAGCAGTCCCGCACTGCTATGGAAAAAATGGCCCGGGAAATACGGCAAGCGGATATTTCCACTATTACGATCACTACTCTTGATGCCAATCGTGATCGGATCGATTTCAGCGCCCCGCTGGAGCTGGAGAATCCAGATGATCTGCAGACGGTACGATATGAGCCGCAACTAAACGGAGATCTGCAGCGGACGGTTGCCTATGCTGCCGGTGGGTCGGCTACCAATGTAGTGGCTACCTATATCAAAAAGTTATATTTTAGTTCAGAATATGAAGGGGGAATAGCCATCAGAATGCAGGTGGTCAATAGTTCCCAGACTGTCAATCTGCCGACAAAAGTGTTTCCCAGGAATAAACCACAGCAATAACCGAGGTTGAAAATGTACCTGAAAAACCAACGCGGCGCGATACTGATCATGGCCATCGGGATAGTGATTTTTGTTTTAATTTTGGGTTTATTATTCATCAATATCCTGACGACTGATGTCCGCGTTGCGGCCGGTTCCGAAAACGCCACCATTGCTTTATATATTGCTGAAGCGGGGATAAGCTATGCTTTGCCCATGTTGGATTATGATTCCAGTTGGCGGAATGGGGTAACTATGAATTTTAACGGAGGAAGTTTTACCGTTAGTATTAGCGATGAAACTGAAGGTGTTCTGCTGATAATCTCTGTTAGTAATTACAAAGGGTCCCGGCGTACGGTCAAGGTCAGAGTTAAAATGGGTAACTGGCCAATGTTTAAATATGATCCTGAACGGACCGCCTATAACACCCCGCAACATTATGTAGCCCGGGAATTACGCCGGCGCTGGTACTTCACTGCCGGCGGGCAGATTCGTTCTTCTCCGGCGGTGGACCGGAACATGGTGGTATTTGGCAGTAACGATAATAGAGTGTATTGCGTCAGAGCCGGCGATGGATCCGAAGTATGGCGGTATACTACTGGAGGTGATGTGGTTTCCTCTCCCTGCATTGTAGTTAAATTCAACAAGGTATATTTTGGTTCTGATGACGGCTATTTTTATTGTTTGGACTTGACCAACGGCTCTCTGGTCTGGCGCTACCGCAATATAGCCAATCCCCGTCCCTGGCAGGCTTCACCCTGTTTTTATAATGACCAGATCTATACTGCGTCCAATGACGGTTATGTGTACTGTTTCAATGCTGAAGATGGCAGTATCCCGATTGGCTGGCCATACCTGATTGGGGCTAATGTGGGTATTTATTCCTCGCCGGCGATCGATACAGTTAATAA
>JACRDM010000146.1 GCA_016218565.1 Elusimicrobiota bacterium
GATATATTCCACCAATACCTGCAACCCTGTTTTCAGCACCGCATCCAACCCGTTTTTTATATCCTTAAAAGTTTCTACTAATCCTTCCCAGATCTTTTTTTCAGTCATCATTGCCTCCCCGGCACAAACCCTCCAATTTAATTTAACACATCCGTATTATTTTGTCAATAAATCCTTCAACCTTGCTCAGGATTAATACTGAGCCGCTCTTTTACCTCGCTTGTTAAGCGAGGTTTAGCGTCGGCGAATGTATAAAAACCCCTATCCATTTTCCATTCCTGAATAGAGGTGTAGAAAATAACGTTACGATTATTTGCCGGGCCGCTAATTTCCGCGCTCCACAGTCTCTATTTTCTGGAAGCGTTTGTTCATTTCCGCAAAGGTGGCGTCCATATCTTCAAAGATGCGTTTCAGGTCGTTAATCTGGTCCTCATGCTCGATCATCTTGTTGTGCATATGTTCGACCGCGGCGTTTACTTTATGCACATACTGGCTGTTTTCCTCAAGATCCTTGGCAAATTTATCTAACTCCGGAGCTTTAGTCTCTCTCGGCAATTTGCTGATTTCCGTCAAACTATCCTGCATTTTAGTCAATACTTTGCCAGACGCCTCCAATTGTTTCTGACTATTGACCAGCCATTCATTGAAACGGCGGGTTTTATCATATAAATCTTCAATCCGCTTGTTAATATTGGTGAATAGTTCCTTGTGCTCTTCCTGCATTTTATACAGGACTTCCTCTGCCTGGACGTTTTGACCGTCTGCCCGCGGCATATTTTCAATTTGCTTTTTAGTTTCCTCCGCGCCTTTTTGCAGAGTCCCGATCTTAGCCAGTAGATCCTCATGTTCCTCTTGTATTTTAGCTAAGAGCCCCTCTGCTTTGCCGCTTTGCCCGCCAGCCCGCGGCACATTTTCAATTAATTTCTTAAGTTCCTCAGCGCCTTTTTGCAGGGTGATGATCTGCGTGTCCCACTTATTTATCCGGGTGTACAGATCGTCTACTTTACGGTTCAGATTGGTAGTCAGATTTTTAGCTTCCGCAAACATGGCATCGATATTTTTGGAAAACTTTTTCAGGACCTCGGGATCGCCCACGGGAAGAGTCCCTGACTCCAGAATCTTATAAGCTTGGCGTAACCAGGAAATAAGGATATAAACAATAATTCCCATAATAATCATCATGACATTATAAACAACTTCATGTTTTTCTATGAAAATCATCTTGAACCAGCCGGTTATGGCTTCCATAAATTCACCTCAGCTTTCATTCTTCAAAATTAATATTGTCAACATAAAGAGTGCTGTTGGTCGGGGTTCCCAGATATTGCTCAAAAACAATGGCAAAATTCCCTTTCATCTGCCGCCAGTTTCTTACCTCGGCAAAAGCTTTAAAAGGAAGCGACACCTTCTGCCAGGTAGTACTGGCGCCGTAAGGCAGATAATCGCGAATATCGATTTTGGAGACCCCTGAACCGTCCCCCAATTCTACTTCAAATACCTCGCCGCCTTTAGCTCCTTTGACGGCAAAGGTGACCCGGTGGTATTTGGTCAGGTCGACATTGTTCAGCTTACTATAATATCCGGCATAACCATTATTGACATTGTATACTAATTTCAGGATATTACCACCGTCTTCTCCGGCGCCGAAAGCGCTGCCTTTTTGATACGACTCCAGACAGAACCCGCCAGTCCCGCCGAAGGTTCCAGTAAAGCCGCCTAGAGGGTTATATTTGGAACTGGCATTGAAGTTGTCCAGGATCATTTTGGCCAGCGTCGGGTTAGGAGTTACCACCACTGATTCAATTGGTTTAGGCGCCGGCTTGGGAATCACTCTCACCTGCGGTAATGGCGGCAAGGGGGTGTCTTTAGGCTGAATCGCCACTTTTTCTATCTCCAGCGGTTTGGGCGCGATCTGAGATGGCGCCGGCGGCGGGCTCTCTACCACTACCGGTTCGGGAATAGGCCCGGTCAAAGGTCGAGAAAAGAACTGCTGCAACGCAAAAAAGACTGACCCCAGAATTATCAGTGAGTTGATGACAGAAAACATATTAAGTATGTTTTTACGTGTCTGAATCATAGGCCCACTCCACTATAAATATGCCCTATTTTTTGTTTCCAGTCAATACTTTTTACACATAATTATTATTTCTTACCAATACGCGGCCTGGTCTAAAATATATACTTTCATGGTCCGTTTGCCAAATTTTTCACTTTCCTCTTTGGTATTCAGGGAAAGATCTATTCGTTTTCCTTTAATCGCGCTTCCCGTGTCAGCCGCATAGGCATAGCCATAACCAGGGATATATAATCTGGTACGCAGAGGAATAACTTTCGGGTCAACGGCCACGAGACCTCTTTCCAATATATACCCCAACCGGGTATGGATACCATCCCCTCCCGGGTAGCACATCGGGTCATAGGGATAATATGAGGTGGCGGTCAACCACATAGACTTGGCTTTGGTCAAATCATATTCTTTAACTGATTGGTCTTTACTGTTTTTCAGGATTAGTTTATAAACTTTGTTTTTGTTTATTTTTTCCGCAATTATTTCCCGGGAAAATTCGCGTTGGTCATGATATTGGATCTTGATCTGCCTTAACCGCTGACCATAGTCTCCGCGTTGTATTTCCACCAGGCGCAAATTATTGCCAGTTTTGGTCCAATTGGTGATCGTGTAGGGCAAAACCTCCTGCCAGGAGATGACTTTTTCTGCTACCCGGACAATACGGATACCTTGTCCCGGTTTTAGGCGTTGCCCGAAGTCCGGTTGAATAATGTCCCGCGGGCCAAACTCAATCTGGTTAGCGCGCAGGATAGTTGCCACCCGGCGGTCAATATTGCGCGCGTTAATAACTTTTCCGTCTACGTATATATCCACTTTAGCATAAATCCAGTAATACGGTATGACGACCATGCCGCATAAAATAGCCACTGCCGTCCAAGCTTGCTGAAACCCGTTCTTTTCATTACTGGCCATACTTCTCTTCCTGGACTATATCATTATAGTGGCGCACCTTAAAGATCACTCCTAATTCTTGTTCTACTAATTGTTTGAGCGCTTTAATATCTACCTGCGGCAAAGCCACAGCAGTTACCATGACTTTGGGTATTTGTGGCTTGCATTCCAGAATAAATTCTTTAACTTTTTGGTACGTACCCGTCCCAAATGACGGTTGGCAAAGTTGGTTATACACGGCCTCGTTCTCGGCGTTAAGACTGATGCTGATCGCGGATATATATGGAGCGATTTCTGGAACGATATTCCGCTGATGTATTAAGTTGCCATGCCCATTAGTATTGACGCGTACCGGGACTTTTTGTTCCTTCAGGAACTGGCTTACGGCCAGCACTTCCGGCAGACGCAGCAAGGGCTCGCCGTAGCCGCAAAAAACTATCTCCTGGAAACAGGCCGGGTCCCCGATGGCTTCAAGAATATCCTGAGCCGTGGGTTCAAAGCCCAAGGTAAGGTTATATCCCTGGATACAGTCATTTTTAAACCGCACACAGAAACCGCACTGATTAGTGCAGCGGTTGGTTATATTCAAGTATAAAGAATGCCCGAGCTGATAAACAAGGCTCAATGAAAAACCTTTCCTGAAGCGTATAGCGTCTGGCGGATAGCGGATAGTACTAAATATTTTCTATACGCTAAACGCTTTACGCTAGTTTAAACAATTTCATGGCGTTCGCGGTGGTTTGTTGCACTACCGCCGAAACCTCGATATTCTTTAACGCCGCAATAGCTTCCGCCATATATCCGAGGTAGCTTGGTTCGTTGCGCTGGCCGCGGTGAGATTGCGGCGCTAAATATGGCGCATCAGTTTCCAGCAATAACCGTTCCAGGGGGATACCCCTCACTACTTCTTGCAAAACAGTAGCCTGGGGAAAGGTGACGCTGCCGGTTATTCCTAAATACCAGCCCAGTTCAACAAACTTCCTGGCGGCAAATAATGTTCCGGAAAAACAATGGATCACGCCAGTCAATCCCGGGAAATCCTGGACGAAACCAAGTACCTCTTCCCCCGCCTCCCGGCTATGGATAATCACTGGTAAGGATACTTTACTGGCCACTTCCAACTGCCAGGCAAATACTTTTTTTTGCCGGTCCCGGGGAGACTGGTTACGATAATAGTCTAATCCTGTTTCACCAATGGCTACTACTTTTTTTTGTTGGCTTAGGTCAATTAATAACTGGCTGGTATTTTCCTGCCAGGCGTTAGCATCATGCGGATGAATACCAACCGCGGCAAATAAAGGGGCCTGACGCTGCGCTAAAGTCACTGCGGCCTGACTTGATATATAATCATAGCCAACAATAATAATATAGTGGATCCCTGCGGTCAAAGCTCGTTGGATAGCAGTGTCCTGGTCTGGCTTAAAGGCCGGGTCCTGCAAATGGGCATGGGTGTCGATCAATAGTGGCGGATTTAAACTAACTTGGGAAATAACGGAACTCCTTTTTGTACTTTGGTTCCCGGCGGAAATTGTCCCAGCGTCACCGTGTTCAGGTTAGCCGCCGGCAAGCTTTCAGTTAAGCCGAGTTGCTCCCATATTTTGAGCGCACTGCCAGGCATGAAAGGATAGATGTATACGGCCGCTACCCGCAGCACATCCACTAGGGTATATAAGACGCCGGCTAACCTGGCCGGGTCTGATTTAGCGAGTTTCCAAGGAGCTTCCTCTTCGATATATTTGTTGGCCTGGTCGATGAGGGACCAGATGCTTTCCAGCGCCTGGCTAAAAGCGGCGGCGGCCAATTTACGTTCTATTGCCGGTAATAAGCCAGTGACTAGTTTTTTAAATTTTTCAACGTGCGGCACAAAATCAACCTGCGGCACCACGCCGGCAAAATATTTTTCCAGCATGGTTAAGGTACGATTGACCAGATTTCCCAGGTTATTGGCCAGGTCTGCCTGATAACGGACAATCAAAGCAGCTTCAGAAAAATCGCCGTCAAGCCCAAAGGGCGCTTCCCGCAGCAGAAAATACCGGTACGCATCAACACCCACTTTGGCTATTATCGCATACGGATCCACTACGTTTCCTTTGGATTTAGACATTTTCTGCCCGGCCACAGTCCACCAGCCATGGGCGACTATTTTCTGCGGTAAAGATACTTCCAACGCCAAGAGCATGGTGGGCCAAATCACGGCATGGAATTTTAAGATATCCTTACCGATCATCTGGACATCGGCCGGCCAGAACCGGTTAAAAAGGTCTTGGTGTTTTTTATAACCCAGGGCGCTCACATAATTGATCAAGGCGTCAAACCAGACATAAATCACCTGGTCCGGGTCAAAAGGACAGGGAATACCCCAGCTGATCCTGGCTTTAGAACGGGAAACGCTGAGGTCTTTAAGGCCGCCTTTGACCAAACTCATGATCTCATTATACCGTCCGTGAGGATGCACAAAATCAGGATGCTTTTCCAGGTATTCTAACAGCGGTTTTTCATATTTTGACATTTTAAAGAAATATGTTTTCTCGCTAACTTTTTCCAGCGCGCGACCACAATCAGGGCAGAGTCCCTTTTCGCTCTGGCTTTCCAGCCAGAAGGTTTCGCAGGGGACGCAGTACCAGCCCTCATATTGGCCAGGGTAAATATCCCCTTTTTTATATAACTCCGCGAACATTGCCTGTACCACTTCTTTATGGCGCAGCTCGGTAGTGCGGATAAAATCATCATTACTAATTTCCAGCGCGGTCCACAGATTTTGATATGTTTGCACGTTCAGATCCACCAGGGCTTGCGGTTCCTGGTTCTGAGCTTTGGCGGCCTGGGCCACTTTTTGACCGTGTTCGTCAGTCCCGGTTAAAAAATAAACCTGATACCCGGTTAACCGCTTGAACCGGGCCAGGACATCACAGGCGATACTGGTATAGGAATGCCCGATATGCGGCTTATCGTTCACATAATAGATCGGAGTGGTAATGTAAAAAGTCGGTTTCACTCAGTTAGCTCTCCTAAAAGTAGGCACAAAGTTAAAAGAAAGCAGGAAGTTCAATATTAGGCACAGAGGCACAGAGTAAAAGATTAGAAATCTGGTTTCGTTTTTTGCCTGGTCTTGGTTTTAAACTTTGTGCCTTTGTGCCTCGCTTTTCCCTTTGTGCCTTGTATTTTGCCTTCTATTTAGCTTCTTTCTCGCTATTTTTAATTCCATTAAGATCAGACACTTTGTATTCATGGCTGGTACCGTCTTCCATTTCCAGAGTCACGGTTTGCCGTAATATATTTATGCCTTTTACTTTGCCCAGGCCGTCCTTGATCTTGATCTTACTGTCTATTTCCGGGTATCTCTTTTTTTCTTCCTGATAAAATGTATATTCATATGACAGGCAACACATCAACCGGCCGCAGACACCGGAAATTTTGCTGGAGGCCAAAGATAATTCCTGTTCCTTGGCCATATCAATCGTAACTGGCTTAAAATCTTTCAGGAACGTAACACAACACAAGCGCCGTCCGCAGCAGCCAAAGCCGCCAACCATCTTAGCCTCATCCCTGACGCCCACCTGGCACATTTCGATTCTAGTCTTGAAGAGGTAGGCCAGGTCTTTCACCAGCTCCCGGAAATCAACCCGTTCCGGAGCCGTATAATAGATAAATAATTTGCTGCGGCTAAAGGTATATTCTACCGTTACCAGCTTCATATTCAGTTCGCGGTCTTCCACTTTTTCAACACACGACTTAAAAGCTTCTTCTTCTTTTTTCTGGTTAAAAATTATTTGGTGGCGATCCTCACGCGCTAGTTTACGAACCACTTTGCGGATATCTGCTGGTAATGTTTCCGCTGGCCGGGGCAGGGCCAGCGCTTGTGCTACCTCCAGCCCGTTTTCAGTATCAACCAGGCCTTCTTCACCGGTAGTCAGTTCTAGTTGGTCCGGCAGGTGAAAATATCCCACTTCTTTCAACTTCCGGTAAGCAACTTGTATGACCTTAGGCATGTCTCATCCTTAAAAAAATATTTTCCAACACCAACTGGAGATTCACATTGACGGCCAAATCCCTTTTTGCCCGCAGGATCAGTTCGCTGATTTCCTCCTCGCGCTCCGCCCCTGGTTTTGGCAATTCCCGGACTGAGCGGTAGCGTCGCGCGCAGGCATACAAAAGCAGATCAAGCCAGATTTTGGCTTGTTCTTTATCTCGTCCATAAGCCTGCGCCCGGGCCAGCACGGCCGCAATATCTTCCCCTGGCATTCCCTCTACAAATTCGTCCAATTCAGCTTTCTTTTCCAGGATCCCTTTTTCCAGAAAAGCCTGGGCCCGCCCTAAACTACCACCGGCGAAATCAGCTAAAAACCGCGCTGAA
>JACRDM010000147.1 GCA_016218565.1 Elusimicrobiota bacterium
AGACCATAATCCATTAAAACAAGGATTGAAACTATTGATTTCTCCGACGGCGCCAATATGGCTTACACCGTAAGACCATAATCCATTAAAACAAGGATTGAAACATCGCTTCGATGAGCAATACATCCAATTCTAGCAATCCGTAAGACCATAATCCATTAAAACATGGTTCTTATATGATGAAAATATAACCGGGGCTCTTGATCCTCTTCTCGGGTCAATAGACAAAAACACAGGCGAGACAGTTGTTTTTGTCGCCGGGAATACCGCTGGAAAAGCGAAGCTGTATGCGAAGTATACACTCCCGGGAGGGGCCGCGATGATAGGGGCCTCGGCCAGTATAACCGTGACGCCCTGCTGGCTTGGTTCTATTTTTCAGGTTAAGGAGACTCTCATACTTAAACTTCTTCCCTTGAGTGAAATGAAATCAAAATTAAATCATAAAAATACCTTGACGAAACTTAGATAATCTTGTATTATATATAATTAGAAATCATAACCATCCAAATAAGGGAAGCAGTCATTGTAAATGACTGCGCAGCCTGATTCAGGCGGTGTGAATAAAATTGCAATACTGCCTTTTTAACCTACAGGAGTTCTCTCCATTTGCAAGCAAGTTTTAAAATCCCTAAAAAATTGTAAACCATCAATCTATTGTAGTTCAAATAGGTTTTAGCATGTATTATTATTAACCAGGAGGAAGGGTTTATGGAAAATGGCGCAGCTTTAGATATGGCTGCCTTGGGCAAGAAAACTATTTCCGATCTGACGGATATAGCCAAGGATCTAAAATTAGAATCAGTCAGCGGACTGAAAAAGCAGGAGATAATCTTTAAGATCCTGCAGGCACAAACTGAAAAAAACGGCCTGGTTTTTGACGAAGGTACTCTTGAAATACTGCCGGATGGCTTTGGTTTTTTACGTTCTCCCCAGTATAATTATTTGTCCGGGCCGGACGATATCTATGTATCACCGAGCCAGATACGCCGGTTTGACCTGCGCAAAGGGGATACCATCAGCGGCCAGGTGCGTCCGCCCAAGGAAGGCGAACGTTATTTTGCTTTATTAAAAATTGAGGCGGTCAATAGCTCCAATCCTGATGACATAAAAAAAAGAATACTATTTGATAACCTGACCCCGTTATATCCGCAACAAAAGATCAGGCTGGAAAATACTCCGGAAGAAATATCCATGCGCATCATGGATATGTTTACCCCGATCGGCAAAGGGCAAAGAGGATTGATCGTGTCTCCGCCGCGTGCCGGCAAAACCATCCTGTTGCAAAAAATTGCCAACGCGATCAGTACTAATCACCCGGAAATAGCGCTGATGGTACTTTTGATCGACGAGCGGCCGGAAGAAGTGACGGATATGCAGCGATCGGTAAAGGGCGAGGTGATATCTTCTACGTTTGACGAGCCAGGCGAACGGCACATCCAAGTAGCGGAAATGGTACTGGAGAAAGCAAAAAGACTTGTCGAACAGAAGAAAGATGTGGTAATATTATTAGACAGCATTACCCGGCTGGCCCGGGCTTATAATGCTACAGTGCCATCCAGCGGTAAAGTGTTGAGCGGGGGAGTTGATTCCAATGCTCTGCAAAGACCGAAACGATTTTTTGGCGCGGCCCGTAACATTGAAGAAGGGGGCAGCTTAACTATTATAGCGACTGCTCTTGTGGAAACCGGTTCCCGGATGGATGAAGTCATTTTTGAAGAATTTAAAGGCACCGGCAATATGGAAATGGTCTTGGATCGAAGGCTGGTGGACCGGCGCGTGTTCCCGGCTCTGGATATCAACCGTTCAGGCACCAGGCGCGAAGAACTGTTGCTCAGTGAAGACGAGCTCAATAAAGTATGGATCATGCGTAAAGTGCTCAATCCGCTCAATGTCGTGGAAGCGATGGAATTGGTCACTGAGAAGACACGCAAAACCAAATCCAATAAAGAATTCCTGAAATCAATGGAGTTTAGTGGAAAATAACAGAAAACAGCGTATAGCGTATGGCGTATAGCGGATAGGAAAAGGAAGTTGATTTTCTATCCGCTACCCGCTAAACGCTACCCGCTGATACCAGGAGGAAGTAAATGAAAGAAGGAATACATCCGGAGTATAAGGAGACGGTGATCAAGTGTGCTTGCGGGGCTACCTATGCGACCCGGTCCACTAAGCAAAACATTCACGTGGAAATCTGTTCCGCTTGCCACCCGTTCTTCACTGGTAAGCAAAAATTGGTAGATACTGCTGGAATGGTGGAAAAATTCCAGAAGAAAATGGCTAAGAAGACCGGAGAAGTTAAGAGGGCTAAGGGAAAGAAAGCAAAAGCTGCCGCCAAAGAGAAAGTCAACGTTAAAAAGCAAAAAAGGAAACAGCCGCGGCAGAAACCGAAAAACAAACCTCTTAGCTATTCCAATATAGGTACTAACAAAAAGGACAGATGAACTCTGTCCTTTTTGCTTAAGACATTCTATAAGTTTCAGGATGTCTTGAATTAATCTGTGTAATCTAGGCCTGATAATCTGTGCCTGTTCTTGCGTCGCCTGTCCTCTCGGTCAGTCCCGATCTGATCGGGACTAGGGGGATTGATCCCGCTAATTCGGGATCGGCAGGGGATAATCAGGTATAATGAATATTATACCAGGAGAATACATGACTGAACAAAAAGAGATAAAGATCGGCGGACAGGCGGTGATGGAGGGCGTGATGATGCGGTCGCCGCATTATTGTGCCGTAGCTGTCCGTAATCCCCAAGGCGAGATAGTCATAAAGTCTGATGAAGTCAGGTCCATCGCGAAAAAATATCCCTGGTTCAAGAAATTTCTTTTGCGCGGCATAGTGGTATTGGTGGAAAGCCTGGTCCTGGGGGTAAAAGCTCTTAATTATTCAGCTGATATTCAGATGTTGGAACTGCCGCAGGATAAAAAGCAGGATAACACCTGGATATGGGTCAGTACCTTTGCTTTTGCGTTCCTGTTTGGCATCGGCTTGTTTGTCGTGCTGCCTTATTTTATCACGGCCAGGATGGTTAGTTATGGTTTCTGGTTCAACGCGATAGACGGCCTGATCAGGATACTGTTTTTTATCGGCTATCTGTATGCGATTAGCCTGCTGCCTGATGTCAGACGAATATTCCAGTACCATGGGGCAGAGCATAAAGCAGTGTTTGCCCATGAGGCCAAAAAAGAGTTGACTGTGGAAAATGCCCGTAAGTATTCACCTTTGCACCCGCGCTGCGGCACGGCATTTTTACTGGTAGTAATGGTGGTAGCCATTGTTATCTTTTCAGTGGTACCGATCAGTAAAGAATGGCCAAAAATATACCAGACTTTGGCCAAAGTAGGGATACGCATCATTTTCATTCCTTTAATCGCGGGATTGAGTTACGAAATAATTAAATGGGCTGACCGGAAGAGGAACCCATTTACTAAAATGCTGATCGCTCCGGGATTATGGCTGCAACATATGACCACCAGAGAGCCTGACGATAGGCAGCAAGAAGTAGCAATTGCCGCGCTCAAGGAAGTGCTGCGAATGGAATCAGAAAAAGTAGGAGAAACCGATGATGCTGTGGAAGTTGCTCCTTAGTTATTTCAATCCTATACTTGTAGCGGAACGAAGTGGAGCCTAACTTGAAAGTCTCGAATAATACTAATGAAAAGATGCTAATTACTCGAATAAAACACTTTATGAACCTTAATTCTTTCTTTTATGTTTTAATTCGGCTTTTATTCACTTCCTCTCATTCGGCCTTTATTCGGAAAATAGGTTTTGCATGTTAAATAAATTAGAAAAAATAAAGCAAAGATATGAAGAATTGAGCCAATTGCTTTCCACCGGGACAGTGAGCGGGCAGGATTTTCAGAACCTGGCCAAGGAACACGCCAGCTTGCAAAAGAAAGTAGTAAAATATACTGAATATACCAAGGTTCTGGCTGAGTTAAAACAGGTGCAGAATATTTTGCAGGGACAGGATGAAGAAATGAAAGCCCTGGCCCAGGAAGAATTGCCGGACCTGAACCAGCAAAAGGAAATTCTGGAAAAAGAGCTGACTAGGATGCTGATACCGGCTGACCCGGCTGACCAGAAAAATATTATTATGGAAATACGGGCCGGCGCCGGCGGGGAAGAAGCAGCCTTGTTCGCGGCTGAACTATACCGCATGTATACGAAATTTGCCGTCAAGATGGATTGGAAAGTAGAAGTGCTGGATTCCCATGCTACTGACAAGAATGGATTTAAGGAAGTTATCTTTAATGTCAGCGGCGCTGATGTGTATAAGCATCTGAAATTCGAGAGCGGCGTGCACCGGGTACAGCGGGTGCCTGAAACTGAAGCCAGCGGCCGGGTTCATACGTCCACGGTAACGGTAGCTGTTTTGCCGGAAGCGGAAGACGTGGATCTCAAGATCAACCCGGAGGATTTGCGGATAGATACCTACTGCGCCGGCGGGCCAGGCGGCCAGTGTGTGAATACTACCTATTCAGCAGTACGTATCATACATATACCCACCGGTTTGATCGTGCAGTGCCAGGATGAGCGTTCCCAGATCAAGAACAGAGCTAAAGCGATGAAAGTATTAATGGCCCGGTTATTAGAGCGGGAACGGTTGGAACGGGATAAAACGCTGTCACTAAACCGGAAATCGCAGATCGGTTCCGGTGATCGCAGTGATAAAATACGTACCTATAATTTTCCCCAGGACCGGGTCACTGATCACAGGATAGGATTATCCTGCCATAATCTCCCGACGATCATGGAGGGTGAGATCGCTGAGTTGGTAAAAGCAATGATGGCTGCGGAAGAAGAAGCAAAATTAAAACAATTACGGGAACACAAGGGAATATGAGTATCGGGACCTGGTTAGATTGGGGCACTGACCAACTGGCGAAAGCCAAGGTGCCTGCTCCGGTATTAGAAGCTCAGTTGCTGCTTTCCCAAGCTCTGCGGATAAAAAAACTGGACTTGTTCCTGAAAAAAGAAAAAGAAGTATTGAAAAAAGAACTCGCTTGTTTTAGGAAATATATTGCTTTGCGCTGCCGCCGGATACCGGCCAGCTATATTTTGAAAAGCGCGCAATTTTATGGCCTGGATCTGTTCATTGATCAAGGAGTGCTGATACCCAGGCCGGAGACGGAATTATTGGTAGAAGAAACCTTAAAAACAGTCGCTGGTCGCGGCCGGCCGGCCGACGTTTTAGTGGCCGGGTCGCTAGTCGCTGGTAAGCTTAAGAAGATTAAGATAATAGAGATTGGGGTGGGAAGCGGGGCTGTAGTTGTAGCCCTGGCAAAAAATATTAACCAGGCCGGCATACTTGGAACAGATATCTCGGCGAAGGCGCTGCGCCTAGCCAGAAAAAATATAAAAATGCACAAAGTGGAAAAACAGGTCAAGCTGTTCAGAGGCAGTTTATTCGCCAAGCTAAGAAAAAAATTTGATCTGATCATTTCTAATCCGCCGTACCTTAATGAAAAAGATTTTTGGAAATTGCAGCCAGAAGTCGGATTTGAACCTAAGGCGGCACTTTATGGCGGGAAAGACGGACTGGATTTCTACCGTAAGATTATACCGCAGGTCAGGTACTACCTGCAGCCTGGAGGAATACTGGCTTTCGAGATTGGTTGTGGCCAGGCGAAAAAGATAAAGCAAATGCTGGAAAAAGAAAAGATTTTTAGCAGCATTGAGGTTAAGAAAGATTACTCTGGAATTGAAAGAATAATAATCGGAAGAAATAGATAAATTCTAATAACCGAAACAGAGCGTTTGTTTAGTATTTTTGATTTAGAATATTTGAAATTGTTTAGATTTCGGATTTAGTGCTTCGGATTTTTTATGAGAGGTAAAGATGGATAAGATTATAATAACCGGCGGTAAAAAACTGCAAGGCGAAGTAGTTATCAGCGGCAGTAAAAATGCCACATTGCCGATACAGGTAGCGACTTTATTGACCGATGCTGAATGTACGTTGCTTAATGTGCCGCGGCTTCGTGATATTAATACCATGAATGATGTGCTGAGAGCGATCGGCATGGAAATTAAGGAAAAAAACGATAATTATGTTTTCCGGACCAAGGGTAAACTAAAAAACATGGCGCCCTATGACTTGGTCAAGACCATGAGGGCTTCAGTACTGGTAGTGGGACCATTGCTGGCCAGGCTGGGTGAAGCTAAAGTAGCTCTTCCAGGCGGCTGCGCTATTGGACTTCGACCGATCAATATTCACTTAGATGGTTTTAGAAAATTAGGAGCTAAAGTAGAGATCAAGGAAGGGTATGTTACCTTAAAAACGAAAAAATTAGTTGGTAACCGAATGACCTTGGATTTTCCCAGTGTTGGGGCAACCGAGAATCTGATGATGGCCGCTGTCTTGGCTGGAGGTAAAACCGTGATCGAAAATGCGGCCCGGGAGCCGGAGATTGTTGATTTGGCTGATTTCCTGAATACCCTGGGAGCGCAGGTAAGCGGGGCCGGGACCAGGGTGATAACCATAAAAGGGGTAAAAGAATTGGGTGGCGGAACTCATACCGTAATTCCTGATCGGATCGAGACTGGTACGTTTATGGTGGCCAGCGCTATTACCGGTGGAGATATACGGATAAAAAACGGACGACTTGACCATTTGGCTGCTCTTGTGGAAAAGCTCAAGGCTACCGGAATAGAGATTGAAGAGTCGGCTGGCGATATTCTGGTAGACGGGTCACCTAAATTGAAATCATTGGAAGTAGAAACCAGGCCTTATCCAGGTTTCCCTACGGATATGCAGGCGCAAGTGATGAGCCTGATGTGTATCACTCCTGAGGACAGTATTTTCACCGAGACTATTTTTGAGAACCGTTTCATGCATGTAGGTGAACTCCAACGGATGGGAGCGGAAATTGTTCTTAAGGGCCATAGCGCTTTGGTCAAAGGAGTGAAGTACTTGAGCGGGGCCCCAGTCATGGCGACAGACTTACGGGCTAGCGCAGCTTTGATATTGGCTGGATTGGTGGCCAGGGGTAAGACGGAAATATCGCGCATTTACCATTTGGATCGGGGATATGAGCGGATTGAAGTCAAATTAGAAAAATTAGGCGCAAAAATTAAGAGAATTAAATAATAGTTTGTGGTATAATAATCAGTAGTTTACGAGTTCGCCTCTCTGCTGATCCCGACTTTATCGGGACTGGCAGGGGGGACAGGCGACGCGAAGGCAGGAAGTTGCGAGTCTCGAGTTGAGGGATAAAAATGAAAAATGTAGAAAAAATAGTGAAAGCCATACTTGAAGAAGTGCGGCGAGACGGAGATAAAGCCTTGCTCAAGTTTACACGGAAATTTGACGGGGTTTCTCTGACTACGAAGAGCCTGCGGATACCTGAGGAGGTATTGGAAGAAAGCCTCAACCGGGTATCGGTTGAGTTTAAACAGGCAGTCTTGAAAGTAAAAAAGAATATTGAAGTTTTCCAACGTAAAGTCCTGCCCAGATCATGGATGATGACTCGTCAGGGGATGACTTTGGGTGAAAAATGTACGCCGATGGAGAGCGCTGGTTTATATATTCCCGGCGGCAAGTTCCCGTATCCATCTACCGTATTAATGACCGCTGTTCCGGCGCAGGTAGCTGGAGTGAAGCGGATAGCTATGGTAACCCCTCCCGGCAATGTAATTCACGATGTGCTGGCCGCGGCCGTTATGTGCGGTATTAAAGAAGTCTATTCAGTTGGCGGCGCGCAAGCCATAGCCGCACTAGCCTATGGTACGGAAACTATTCCTATGGTTGATATGATCGTTGGCCCGGGAAATATGTATGTGGCTATGGCCAAGAAACTGGTTTTCGGGGACGTTGGTATTGATTCTATCGCTGGTCCGAGTGAAGTGATCATAATTGCGGATGATTCGGTCCGCTCAGAATATGTTGTATCCGACCTGATGGCCCAGGCTGAACATTCCAGCGGAGCGGAAGCATTATTGCTCACCAGGTCTAAAAAATTAGCTAAGGTGGTAAGACATAAAATTGGTCGTTTTCCCAATATTAAAATTAAGGTAGTGAATACCATGGCAGAAATTATTAAGTTAGTGAATGCCCGGGCGCCTGAACATGTAGAATTACTCACCCGGCAGGCGCGTACCTTAAGCAAAAGTATCACTAATGCCGGGGCCATTTTTATCGGCAACTATTCTCCGAATGCGGTTGGCGATTACTATGCCGGTCCAAGTCATGTCTTGCCAACCGGGGGAACGGCTCGTTTCTCCAGCGGTTTATCGAGCGCTGATTTTATGAAGCGCTCCAGTATCATCGAATATACGCAGAAAGCCTTGAATAAGGCGGCGCCTGATATTATTGCTATTGCTGAAAGAGAGGGTCTTAAGTTTCACGCTTCCAGCGTAATTCAAAGAGGTAGAACGTGAAATGCCAGGCACAAAGGAAGTACAAGAGCCAGGCACAAAGGCACAAAGCGAAAAAAATCTAATCTTTTACTCTGTGCCTCTGTGCCTAACTTTGAACTCCCTGCTTTCTTTTAACTTTGTGCTTTAGTGATAACATTTGGAGGTCTAACGGGGTGAAAATCAATATCCAGGGATTGGTCAGGCCGGAGATCAGGACGCTTGAGCCTTATTTTGTTCCCGAGGTAAGTTATGATCTGAAGCTCGACGCAATGGAAAATCCGTATGACTTGCCGGGAGACTTGAAAAAGAAGGTATTACAGAGAATTAAACAGATATCTTTTAACCGGTATCCGGATGCCAGGGGGATGGCGTTGCGCAAGGCTATCGCTGGGTATCTGAAAGTAGCGCCGGAGGAAGTATTGCTGGGGAATGGTTCAGATGAGTTGATCCTGGCTATTTTGCTCACGTTTGGAGGTTGGGGCAAGCGGATAGCGTATCCGGTCCCGACCTTTGCTGTTTATGGCCTGCTGGCGCAAATAACCGGAGGCCTCAAGAGAGAAGTGTTCCTGGAAGAGGACTTCCAGCTGAATGTGCGTAAAATCCTCAAGGAATATCCAGATGTAATCTTTATCGCCAACCCGAATAATCCCACCGGTAATTGCTTTAACCAGGATGAAATCCTGGAAATAGCTGAAAAATCCAGGGGTATGATAGTAATTGATGAGGCTTATTTTGAGTTTTCCAACCGAACTTTCATTTCACAGATCGCTAATTTTGAAAATATCATTGTGCTGCGGACTTTATCCAAAGCCTTTGGGTTGGCCGGTTTGCGGGTGGGGTATATGGCGAGCAGTTCAGAGGTTATCCAAGAGGTAGCCAAAGTAAAACTACCGTACAATGTCAATGCCCTGAGTCAGGCAGCCGCTGAAATCATGGTCAAGAACAACAAGAGAATAAACCAGACCGTGAATATCATCAAGGCGGAACGGGCGGCGCTGATGGAAGAACTGAAGAAAATAGTTACTCCGTATCCCAGTGATACTAATTTTATCCTGTTTTCCTGCAGTCAGGCGCAGAAACTATATAACTATCTCCTAAAAAAGAAAATATTAATTAAAGCTTTTAATGAAAGTTACCTCCGGGATTATTTACGGGTCACCGTAGGCACTCCGCCGGAGAATAAGCGGTTTCTGACTGAGGTTAAAAACTTTATGAGAGGAAAAAAATGAAAAATCGCCTAGCGGTGGTAAAACGCGATACTAAGGAAACCAAAATAGAAGTAAAGCTCAATATCGATGGCCAAGGCGATTACCAGATTGAGACGGGGATACCTTTTCTTAATCATATGCTTGAGCTTTTTGCCAAGCATGGATTATTCGACCTAAAGATCAAGGCCAAAGGCGATTTGGAGGTGGATATTCATCACACCAATGAGGATGTGGGTATTTGTCTGGGACAAGCTTTTGACCGGGCTTTAGGAGATAGAAAAGGTATTAAGCGTTTTGGAGAAGCAAGTGTACCCATGGATGAAGCCTTGGCCTGGATGTCTTTGGATATAAACGGTCGGCCAGCGCTATATAGCACCAGCGATAAAAGGATCAAACTGCCGGGACGTGACAAAAAGGGATACAGCTTTGAAGATGCCAAGCATTTCCTGCGTTCATTCTGCCAGCCGGCCGGCATTAACGCTCATATCAATATTTTAGCGGGTGAGGATTTGCATCATATTCTGGAGGCAGTGTTCAAAGCATTAGCCAGGGCTTTGGATACAGCAACCAAGGTTGATCCAAGAATAAAAGGAATACCGTCTACAAAAGGGAGGATTTAGTTGATAGTTCATAGTTGATAGTTGATAGAAAAAGCTCCTTTTTTTTGTTCTATCAACTACAAGTCCCGAGGAATCGGGACGGTCTATCAACAATCAACTGCTTTAAAATGATTGCCATAATAGATTACGGAATGGGGAATCTGCGCAGTGTGGCCAAAGCGCTGGAAAGTTTAGGCGCGCCAGTTAAGATAACTACTAACCCCAAGATAATAAAAAATGCCCAAGGCGTTGTTTTACCTGGTGTGGGCGCCATGCCTGACGCTATGAAAGCCTTGCAAAAGGCCAAAGTGATCAGCAGCATTGAAAAAGTTATGGCTGAAGATAAACCTTTCCTGGGAATCTGCCTGGGCCTGCAATTGTTGTTTGAGACCAGTGAAGAAGGCGGCGGCGGTAGTGGTTTAGGTGTTTTTAAAGGTACCGTTCCCCGCTTCAATTTCTCTAAACCACGAACGACCAACGACGAACGATTAACGGCTCTTAAAGTGCCGCACATGGGGTGGAACACGATAAAATTCAAAAATCAAAATTCAAAAATCAAAATTATGGATAGGATAAATGATGATAGCTATGTGTATTTTGTGCATTCGTATTATGTGAAACCGCAGGATAAGAAAATTATTGCTACGACCACGAATTATGGTATTGATTTTTGTTCTTCAATTGCTAAGGGAAATCTATTGGCCTGTCAGTTCCACCCGGAGAAAAGCCAGAAAATCGGGTTACAAATATTGCAAAATTTTATTTACTTGTGTAAATAGTCAGGTGAAAGTATTTTCTATATTAGCTGTTTAATTTAGCGGAAAGCGTAAACCTAAAATATCATGAAAAAATTACCAGTAACCGACCGGCTTTTTTCCGAATATTGTGACGAAAACGAAGAATGGCTTAAATTGGCGCCGGCACAACGGCTCAAGGAAGCGGCTAAATTATGGGCAGTATATCTTAGCTTAGGAGGTAAGCTTGACCCCGAACCCGATCCTCAAAGTCCTTTTTACTTTCCAGAAACATAAAGTCAAATCACTTTTGATCGGTGGCCAGGCTTGTATTGTTTACGGCGCTGCTGAATTCAGCCGGGATACGGACTTCACTATTTTAGGCACCGAGAAAAATATCTATAACCTTAGTTCAGCTTTGCAAGCTATGAAAGCTGAATTGATATACGTGCCGCCATTGGAAATCGCTTACTTAAAGCGCGGGCATGCCTGCCATTTTCGCTGCCAGGATGATGATTTAAGCGGATTACGCATTGACTTAATGGCTAAGCTTAAAGGCTGTCCTCCTTTTACCGTATTATGGGAACGCAGAAATATTGTAAAACTTGACCACGGCCCTGGAATTGACGTCATTAGCCTTAAAGATTTAGTGCAAAGTAAAAAGACGCAGCGAGATAAAGATTGGTTTATGCTTAAACGCTTGGTGGATAATGATATACTTACTCATAAAAGCAATCCTTCTTTGCAACAAGTGCGTTGGTGGCTGCTGGAATGCCGAGATAACAATATTCTTGTTGATTTAGCTGTTGAATTTCCCTGTTTAGCCAGTCGGCAAATCAAGAACCGGCCGCTTCTTAAAGCAGCTATTACCGGGAACAAAGAGCAGGTTAGAGAATTGCTCACTAAGGAAGAAACTGAAGAAAGAGGGAAAGACATTACCTACTGGCGACCTTTGCGTGAAGAATTGGAAATTTTGCGCCATACCAGATAAGGAGTTTATATGATGATACTTCCGGCTATTGATCTGCGCGGAGGACAATGCGTCAGGTTGGAGCAAGGCAAACTGGAACAAGAAACGATTTATTCCAAAGACCCGGTGTTTATCGCCAAGCTGTTTCAGGCCAAAGGAACAAAGCGTTTGCATATAATCGATTTGGATGGCGCTTTTGCCGGGGTGGTCCAGAACCTGGAAATTATCGAGAAAATCTGTAAAGAAGTGAACATGCCCGTGCAAGTAGGCGGGGGTATGCGGAAAATGGAGATCATTGATAAGGTCATTGGTGCCGGAGCCAGCAAAGTGATACTAGGGACGATTGCCATCACCAACCCGCCGCTGCTAGATGAGGCCCTGGAAAAATATCCCAATAAGATCATCGTAGCTATTGATGCCAGAAAAGGTAAGGTAGCGATTGGCGGTTGGAAAGATGAAACCCAGGTAAAAGCCACTGACCTGGCTATAAAGATGAAAAAAGCCGGGGTTAAGGAAATCCTTTATACCGATATCATGTGTGATGGAATGATGGAAGGTCCGAACCTGAAAGGCATAAAATCCATGGCGCAAAAAGGAGGTATGGCAGTCATCGCTGCGGGCGGGATTTCCACGATCAAAGATGTGGAAAAAATCAATGAACTGGCCTCGTTTGGAGTAGAGGGTATGGTCATTGGCAAGGCCCTCTATACTGAAACCATAAAATTGGAAGAGGCTATTAAATTAGTAGCATAATTAGAT
Organism: Elusimicrobiota bacterium; assembly: GCA_016218565.1. GTDB lineage: Bacteria > CAYTYR01 > UBA6262 > UBA6262 > UBA6262 > UBA6262. The sequence continues at coordinate 12,632 of JACRDM010000147.1, forward strand.
AGTTTTAGGAGTGAAACATGGCGAAAAAGAAAAGCGGGTTTCTTCGTATTCTTTTTTTAATTTGTTTGGGCGTATTTGTAGTATACATCCTGAATGGATTTATGTTTGAGTTCTTTAGTAAGCAAAAATCTACTATCATGAAATATTACAAGATTATGCCGGGGATAGTGGCTTATTTCCTGGGCGGCCTTTTCGTTGGCTATATTGCCAATGAAAAAGGGATTTTGATGGGATTGCTGGTGGGATTAGCTTTTATTGTCTTCGGGGAATACTCCAATTTTGTGCAGACTTTGAAAGCAGGTGAAACCATTTTTAACAATTTTGAAAAGGTATTACCCTTTGTTAAAGAGCGCAACTTTGACTTTTTACATTGGTTCCTAATGATAATTTTCAGTACTTTTGGCGGGTACCTAGGTGAGAAAATTCATAGCTAAAATAGGTACTTTTATATCCATTGTTCTGGTAATTTGTATGATTACTCAAAAAACATTGTTTGCGGATGAACTGGCTGAGTCTTTGAAAGACCATGTAGAAATGCTGTCACTGACTATAGGCGAGAGAAATTATCTGGAATATGATAATCTTCAAAAAGCAGCAGAATATATAGCCAGTGAGTTTAATAAGTTTGGATATATGCCAACACAGCAGGTATTTCGAATTAAGGGTAAGAAATATACAAATATAATAGCTAGAAAATTATCGTCGTTATCCGAAGAAACTCTGGTAATAGGCGCTCATTATGATTCAGGAGTAGGCACCCCGGGAGCGGACGATAATGCCAGCGGGGTGGCTGCATTATTAGAAATAGCCAGGTATTTCCAGGATAAGCAAGTCAATGTTAATATGGAATTTGTGGCTTTTACCAATGAAGAGCCACCGTTCTTTAGATCTGAAGATATGGGCAGTAAAAGATATGCTAATGAGAAAAAAGATAATAGTACAAAGTTATTTGGGATGATCTGCCTGGAAATGCTCGGATATTATTCTGAAAAAAAGGGAAGTCAACAATATCCGATCGGATTGCTAAAACTGTTTTACCCGTCTACCGGTAATTATATAGCTTTTGTGTCAAATAGCAATTCCAGCGGCCTGAAAAACCTTATGGTTAAGGGATTTAAGAAAAACTCTAAATTTAAAGTCAGGACTTTGACCGCGCCTTCTTTTGTGACTGGAGTGGGCTTTTCTGATCATCAGTCTTTTTGGGCTAATGGCTATAAAGCCATTATGGTAACAGATACCGCTTTTTACAGGAATAAAAATTACCATACCAGTTCAGACACGATTGATACGCTTGATTTTGAAAAGATGTCGACAGTTTGTGAAGGGGTAGTGAAGGCAGTGGAAGAAATGTGCTGCCATAGTGAGAGGAAATAAAATGAATAGAAAAGTAGTTCAGTTTATTATTATTTCTTTTTTTTGTAGTCTACCAATCTTCACTTTATGCCGCTGAAAAATATGAGTTTGTCAAGATGTGGCCGGAGAAGGAATCGGTTAATATTAAGAACAATCATGGCCAGGGGGCCTAATGAAATTTATATTACTCAAGCTGATCACGTATTTGTTATTGATCAAATTAAAACAAGAGATTATGATGATTCAATTCGTATTCAGCAATTTTCTCCCAAAGGAGATTATATCTCAGAGTGGATTGATGAGGATTCAGGGTTTAATGAAGATATTAAGAACTCCCCGATGTTAACAATAGACAATAAGGGTATTTTTCTATATCGTATTGGTCAAACACATGGATGTGGAAAGTCTTATATGTACATTGAAGGCCAAATATCTCTTATACCATTAGTGCCGTCTTCAGTGTCATATCCTGGAGTTCCGCTTCCCTAGAGTTTCTTTATTGGATTGATGAATATAGATAATAAGGATGATCTTATTTTGCTTGGTTCTCCAATCAATAATAGTACCCCCGGAACTGATGTGAGATTTGAAAATATAGAGAATACATATTTTTTGTTAAAAATAGATAAAAAAGGTAAAATTATTTGGAAAATACAAATGAGAGATAATTTTTCTATTTTCTTTCTTATTTCAGATAATATAGGAAGTATTTATGTCGCAGGTGACGAAGGAATATTAAAATATAGCACAGATGGTATTTTGTTAAAATCTATGATAAAGAGCATAAAAGTATCTTATTTAGGGGGTAATAAAGATATGGGAATGGTTAAAGAAGAAGCGATAAAACTTATTGACAAACTGCCGGAACAGGTGACGTGGGATGATATTATGTATGAGTTGTATGTCAAACAGAAGCTGTCCGTTGCTTTGAAGGCTGCAAAAGAAGGCCGAGTTGTCGCTCATGAAGAGGTTAAAAAGAGGTTCCTGGCAAGATGAAGATAAAGTGGACAACACCAGCGCTTTCAGATTTATCCAGTATTCAGGAATATATCAGGAGAGATTCAGAGTTTTATGCTGCACGTTTTGTAGAGAGGATTATTGAAGCGGTAGAAGGTTTGAAAATATTTCCTGATATAGGTCGTCAGGTCCCGGAAGCTGAAGAAGAAAATATAAGGGAGTTATTATTCAATCATTACAGGATTATGTATCAGGTGGAACATGGGCAGATTTATATTCTTGCTATTATACATGGGTCCCGAGATATAAAACAGAAAAAAAATCAGCCATGGAATGTGGTCTGATACTTATAGGAACAGTTGAATAAATTAGCCGATTTAGTAAAAAGAATATTTAAGATCACAAGTGAAGTTGGAATACGACATAGAGAAACAAGTAACAGTGAGGATAGAATGTCAATTGACTATGATAAAAATAATTTGACGCGCGTATGCGAGAAATACCACATTTCTTTACTGATTCTGCATGGGTCATATGCAAAGGGTGTGGCTACTAAGCAAAGTGATATTGACGTCGGTATCTTGGGTAAGCCGAAAGTCATCAAAGAGAAGTATCTTGATATAATCGGCGATTTTTCTGAGATATTTGGCGACTCTTTCGACCCGGTTTTTTTAAATGGCGCAGAGGCGTTGATTACTTATTATGTGGCGCGGGATGGTGTTCCTCTCTATGAAAAGACAAAAGGCATATTTAATATTTTCAAGGTTTCAGCCATAGCCAGATATTTGGATACGAAAAAATTTCGTTTGCTGGAAAAGCAGTATATTAAATCAATAATACAGGAGATGAGGTAGCCACTATGATCGAAATTGATTTAGTGCGAAGAAAATTATCCAGATTGCATATGTATCTGAAGGAATTAGCGCCTATTGCTGAGAAGAGCTTTCCAGAGTATAAGGAAGGTCGTTATCTAAAATATACAGCAGAACGGCTCATACAGCTCATGGTGGAATGCGCCATTGATATTAATAACCATGTAGTGGTGGAGATGAAAAAAAGACCGCCTGAAGATTATACCGTCTCTTTTATAAAAGCGGCTGAGGTTGGTTTAATTTCCCGGGAATTGGCGGATAAACTCAAAGGTTCAGCCGGGATGCGCAATATTTTGGTGCACGAATATATGGAGATAGACGACCGTATAGTATATGAGTCTATTCCTTTAGCCCTTAAGGAATACAAGGAATATATTAAACAGGTGGATGCGTTTGTGGATAAGCAATAGTAGTTGTTGTTTAGAAATCTGTGTAATCAGGATAAATATGTTAGCTAAACGCATAATCCCTTGTCTGGATGTGGATGCCGGACGCGTGGTCAAGGGAACTAAATTTATAAATATTCGCGATGCCGGCGATCCGGTGGAAGTGGCCAAACGCTATGATGCCGAAGGCGCGGATGAAATAGTCTTTCTGGATATTACCGCCAGCTACCAGAAGCGGAATATCATGCTGGAAGTAGTCAAGAAAACCGCGGAACAGGTTTTTATGCCCCTGACTGTTGGCGGCGGGGTGAGAAACGTGGAAGATATTCGGACCCTGCTTAAAAGCGGGGCGGATAAGGTTTCCATGAATACCGCGGCAGTAGAGAATCCGAAACTGATCAAAGAATCCAGCGACCGTTTTGGCAGCCAGTGTATTGTAGTGGCTATTGATGCCAAGCGCAAAGAGCCTGGCTGGCAAGTATTTACGCATGGCGGCAGGACACCCATTGATCTTGACGCTGTAGAATGGGCCAAGACTGTGGAGAAGCTTGGAGCCGGTGAGATACTGCTGACCAGTATGGATTGCGACGGGACCAAGAATGGCTATGACCTGGCGCTGACCAGGGCAATTTCTGAAGCTGTAAATATCCCAGTGATCACCTCCGGCGGCGCGGGAAAGCTGGAACATTTTTATGACGCTTTTGTCGAAGGCAAGGCAGACGCAGCACTGGCTGCGTCATTGTTCCATTTCAAGGAGTTAACGATCAGGCAAGTGAAGGAATATTTAGAGAAAAGAAAAATAACGGTGAGGATATGAAGATGAGAAAAGACAGTAAAGCGATTTTAGAACGAATAACAGAAAAGATAAAAGTACAGTATAAACCTGAGAAGATTATTCTTTTTGGTTCATATGCCTACGGGAAGCCGACGAAAGACAGTGATATTGATTTGTTTATTATTAAGAATACAAAAAAGAGACATTGTGACAGGGCTCTTGAAGTGAGAACAATATTAGACAGGGAAAATAGATTGGTTTCTTTGGATCTATTAGTATATACCGCAAATGAAACAAAAAGACGGTTAAAAATGGGCGATGATTTTATCGGAAAAATTATGACCCAGGGAGTAATCCTTTATGAATAAAGAAATATAAAGAGGAGAGGAAATGAAGTCTTTTTTTGAGCAAGTAAAATTTGATAAAAATGGTTTAGTGCCGGCAGTGTTGCAGGAATACAAGACAGGCGAGATACTGATGCTGGCTTATATGGATAAAGAAGCGCTGAAGCGTACCTTGCGCGATAAGCAATGCTGGTATTGGTCACGCTCACGTCATAAATACTGGTTAAAGGGCGAGACCAGCGGCAATATCCAGAAGGTGAAGCAAGTTTGCCTTGATTGCGACGGTGATGCGCTGGTGATAAAGATCGAGCAGGTAGGCGGAGCAGCGTGCCATACCGGATTTAAGAGTTGCTTTTACCGGGTACTGGATAAGGGAACATTGAAAGTCAAAGGTAAAAGAGTCTTTGACCCGGAGAAAGTCTATAAATAACTACGATTACACTGATTTAAAAAGAGATTACACCGATTAGTACGAAATCTGTGTAATAGCTTTCCGTAATCTGTGAAATCATTCAACGGAGTTGAAAAAATGTATTATCCAGATATTAAAGAATTTAAGAAATTAGCGAAAAAATATAATTTAATACCAGTGTATAAAGAAATTTTGGCAGATATGGAAACACCGGTATCAGCGTTTTACAAAATATCCAAAGACGCTAAATACGCCTATCTACTGGAAAGTGTAGAAGGGGGAGAAAAATTGGGGCGTTACTCGTTTATTTCTGCTAACCCATCTATTGTTCTGGAAACTAAAGGCTATAACGCCAGATTGATACAGAAAAATACCCCAACATCTATTGATCTGCTGGGCAAGGATCCCTTGTCTATTCTGCAACAAATGATGAAAGATTATCGGCCGGTGCATCACCGAGGGTTGCCTCGTTTTTATGGCGGGGCAGTTGGTTATATGGGTTACGATATGGTCAGGTTCTTTGAACCTTGTCTCAATAAAACCGATCAGAACCCGGATGACTTGAAGCTGGCAGATAGCGTCTTTATGTTCACTGATACGATCCTCATCTTTGACCATGTCAAGCATACCATTAAAGTAGTATCCTGCGCCCACATAGACGGAAATGAACAGAAAGTATATAAAGAGGCCTGCGCCAAGATAGATAAGCTGATTGCTTTGCTGCGTAAGCCGGCAGAAATTCCCCTGCATAAACCAAGCACTAAACCTGCTCTAAAAATGGAATCCAATTTTACCTTCTCTGCCTTTAAAAACATGATCAAGAAAGCCAAAGAATATATCAAGGCCGGCGATATTATCCAGGTAGTGTTATCCCAACGTTTCAAAATGAAGATCAAATCCAGCCCTTTTGATATTTACCGCTCTTTACGGAGAATAAATCCATCCAGCTATATGTATTTCCTGAAATGCAATGGGGAATACCTGGTAGGTACGTCTCCTGAGATCCTGGTACGAGAGGAAGAGGGGACGGTAGAAGTAAGACCGATAGCTGGGACGCGGCCGCGGGGAAAAACAGAAGAAGAAGACCTCTTATTGGAAAAACAACTGATAGCTGACCCGAAAGAAAGGGCAGAACATATCATGTTGGTTGACTTAGGGCGCAATGATATTGGCCGGGTATGTGATTATCATACAATCAAGGTGCCGGAGTTAATGGTAATCGAAAAATATTCCCATGTGCAGCATATAGTCTCAGATGTAATCGGCAAATTGAGCCGCGGGAAAAACTCTTTTGATGTTTTGAGAGCTTGTTTCCCTGCTGGTACTGTTTCGGGCGCCCCAAAGATCAGGGCTATGGAGATCATTGATGAACTGGAACCGGTAAAACGCGGGCCGTATGCCGGTTGTGTCGGGTATTTTTCTTTCAGCGGCAATCTGGACACATGTATTACCATTCGGACTATAGTAATTAAAAATGGTGTTGCTTATATTCAGGCAGGCGCAGGAATCGTCGCAGATAGTGACCCAGCGAAGGAATATCAGGAGACGGTGAATAAAGCCAAGGCCATGATGAAGGCAATCGAAATGGCGGAAGCAGGATTGGAATAGAAGTTATGGAAAATAAAGAGATCCAAAAGAGAAGCGTATTTTACAAAAATAAAATGAGTTTATATATCCTATTTTTAGTTTTATTGTTTCCTATTAATCTTTTTGCTACCAATGAAATGGCAACAATCTTTCGGACAAAATCCTCGAAAATGTTTTTTGGGTCCTTTTCTAATTATGATTTCTACAATCGTGATATTCTTTTTGAGTTCCAGCATGAAGTAGAATTTTTAGATATGGTGAGGGATGATTTAGTAAAACAGCATAAAATAATGGATATTCCTATTGTGATAAGCATTCCAAGTGGTTTGAGGAATAATCCTGTACATAATTCGGTTTCTTTAGAAGAAACCTATGATCTCGGAGCAGATGCCAGCGGTTATTGTGTGCCTTTAAATACTTGTTATCTAATAAATCTTGTTTCAGTTACTTCCTTTGAAAATATTGTTACAGCTTTATTGTTACTAGAAAAAATAGGTTCTCATAAACTATCAATAGAGATTAAAAGTTTGGAATATGAAAAAAAAGCATTCGCTGAAGAAATCAGCGCATATAGTAAGATAAGAGTCGAATTTCCCTTTGAACTTGATCAGGATAAATTCGCTTTAAAGGGACTATGGAT
>JACRDM010000142.1 GCA_016218565.1 Elusimicrobiota bacterium
AACTCATCCAAATAGTTGGCTGCACCGGTCCCAATAAAAGGAGAACTATTAAGAGTCGCTGGGTAAATACCTTCTTGGTCAGTATAATAAATATTAAGCGCTGAACGGATAGCCCCCAGGTTACCTTTGGTAGCCCCTTCCCTTGACCTTCTTACAAAGTTCATATAACGCGGAATAGCTATGCCAGCTAAAATACCGATAATGGCCACCACGATCATTAATTCTACCAAGGTAAATCCTTTTTTGCTTCTAAAAAATCTCATCATATTTTTCACCCCCTCCCGATTTTAAATATCATACCTTTACCTACATTAAAATAACACAGTTTGCTCCTGGTGTCAAGATAATTCTTAATAACTGTCAAAATTATTGCGTCCCCTTGCTTACGACTTCTCCCAGTTCGAAGATAGGCATGAACATGGCAATGACCATGGCTCCGATCACTATACCCATAACCACGATGATAATCGGCTCGATCATGCTGGTCAGGCCGCTGACCGCGACATCGACTTCCTGATCATAAAAATCAGCTATTTTATGCAACATGTTATCCAAGGCGCCGGTCTCTTCACCGACCGCGATCATCTGAATCACCATAGGCGGAAAGACTCCGCTTTCTTTTAAGGGGGCGGCAATCCTTTCTCCTTCACGGATATTTTCCCTGGCATTCATGACCGCGTCTTCCACTATTTTATTGCCTGAAGTCGTCCCGGTGGTACCAATGGCATCCAGGATAGGCACACCGCTTTTTACCAGAGTGCCCAGGGTACGGGAAAATTTGGCAATAGCCACTTTGCGGATAAGAGTCCCGAAAACAGGCACTTTGAGCAGGAAACCATCCCACACCCTGCTCCCCTTTTCTGTTTTAACATATTGCCGCAGCAGGAAGATCAGCGCTATTGCGCCAAATAGCAAGAACACAATATACTTTCTCAATATTTCACTGATGTTGATCAGGACCTGCGTAGGCATGGGCAATTTACCGCCCAAAGCAGTAAATACCTGTTTAAAGGTAGGGATAACCACTACCAACATAAAGATCGTGATAGCGCACGATACGAAACTAACGATCGCCGGATAGACCATAGCCGCTTTGACCTTGCCCATTAACTTGGCTGTGGATTCCAGGTACGCGGACAACCGTTCCAGGATAATATCCAGCACACCACCGGTTTCACCGCTGCGGATCATGCCGACATATAACTCATCGAAAACAATGGGATATTTAGCCATGGAATCAGCAATGGAAAGGCCGCCTTCGATATCGGTTTTAACGGCGCTGACTACTTGTTTGAAAGCCTTGTTATCTATCTGTTCCACCAGAATGTTTAATCCTTGCACAATCGGCACACCGGCGCTCACCAGCGTAGAAAGCTGCCGGCTGAACAAGACCAGATGTTTGGTCCTGACCTTTTTTCCTTTTTCCTTTTTCATGAAGGGCAGAGCCTCGAGGAGAGCGCTGACCACATTTTTCTTCTCTTCCGCAATCGAGAGGATGACAAATTTCTGGCTTCTGAGTTTATCGGCAACGTCTTTCTGGATCTTGGCTTCCATAACCCCAGACATTTCCCCGCCTTGCGGCGCACGAACCTTATACGCGTATTTAGGCATTTACACGCCTCCTATAAAAAATCCAAATTCCAAAATTCAAATCTCAAAGGCTCATTTTCTACTTAAAAGATTCTTTACACAAACGCTGGAGATCTTCCACATCCAGCGTATGCACCATGGCTTCGGCATAGGTGATAATATGCTTGGAATAAAGTTCATATAAACCATAGTTCATCGTCTGCATGCTGTATTTTGCGCCGGTCTGCATGGCCAGCGGAATTTGCTGGGTTTTTTGTTCCCGGATCAAGTTCCTGATAGCTGGCGTGACCACTAGTACTTCCGCGCACATTACCCGGCCCGAGCCGCTGGCTTTGGGAATAAGCTGTTGACACAACACTCCTTGCAATACAAACGATAACTGAGCCCTGATCTGGGTCTGCTGAAACGGCGGAAACACATCAATAATTCGGTTGATTGATTGGGGTGCATCGGTAGTATGCAGGGTGGCAAATACCAAATGGCCGGTTTCCGCTATAGTCAGGGCGGCGGCAATAGTTTCCAGGTCGCGCATTTCGCCAACCAGGATGACATCCGGATCCTGGCGCAAGACATACTTCAGCGCCTGCGTGAATGAATTAGTGTCATTGCCCACTTCGCGCTGATTCACGATGCAATTTTTATGGGCATGGACATATTCGATGGGGTCCTCAATAGTTACTATATGGCTATGACGGTTTTCATTAATATAATCTATAATGGAAGCTAAGGTGGTGGTTTTACCGCTGCCGGTCGGGCCGGTGATTAAGACTAAACCCTTAGGTAATTTCACAAAATCTCCTGTCACTGGCGGCAGCCGCAATTCTTCAAAAGAGCATATTCGATTAGGGATCGAGCGCAGCGCCGCTCCGATATGCCCGCGTTGCCGAAAAACATTCATTCTTATCCGGCCCACGTCTTTGACTCCGATAGACAGGTCAAGTTCATTGAATTTTTCAAATTTTTCTTTCTGATTATCACTGAGAATGCTGTAAATTAACCGTTGGGCTAAATCAGGGGTAAGCTCTTCAAATTCCAGCTTGATCAACTCGCCATCAATTCTCAGCTGCGGCGGACTACTGACGGTGAGATGTAAATCGCTGGCCCCCCTTTTGTACATTAAGCGCAACAGTTCATCCATGGTTATCATATTTAGGTAGTCTCCTCAGTTATTCGCTTTTTCAATCAACTATCAACTTGATTAACCGGCATCGACGAAAGTCACCCGCATCATTTCCTCCACCGTGGTTACCCCATTTAGCACTTTGCGAAAGGCTGCTTCTCTTAAGGTAACCATGCCATGCTCGCGGGATTTTTGTTTTACCAAATGGGTGGAAGCTCTCTCTAAAACTAAATCGCGGAGCTCGTCTTCCACCACCATGATCTCATAACAGGCCAGGCGACCACGGTAACCAGTATTGGTGCACCGATCGCAACCTTTGCCGCGATATAAAAGTACGGGTTTGTCATCTTCATATTTTTGGCCAAGGTCGCGGATAAATTGGGCCTGGACCTGGTAATCTTCTTTGCAATTTTCGCAAATCACTCTAACCAAACGCTGGGCAATGACCATAACTACGGTAGAAGCGGTCAAAAACGGCTCAATACCCATATTGGTCAAACGAGTAACCGCGCCGGAGGCGTCATTGGTGTGCAAGGTGGAAAATACCAAATGGCCGGTCAGGGCCGCGTTAATAGCAATTTCCGCGGTTTCCGCGTCGCGGATTTCACCGACCATGATAATGTCCGGGTCCTGCCGCAGAAAGGACCTTAAACCAGCCGCGAAGGTTAAACCTATATCCGGTTTGGCCTGCACCTGGTTAATACCTTCCAATACATATTCGACCGGGTCCTCAATGGTTATTATATTGCGATCAGGAAAGTTTATAGTGCTTAAAGTTGAATAAAGCGTCGTGCTTTTGCCACTGCCGGTCGGACCGGTGACCAGGATAATACCATACGGTATTTCAATATGTTTTTGGTAAATTGGCAGGACGTCCGGCTCAAAGCCAAGCTTGGTCAGATCCAAGCAGAGTGACGACGCATCCAAAATACGCATCACCACTTTTTCGCCAAAAACAGTGGGTAGTATGGAAACACGCAAATCAACCAATTTCCCCGTTGATTTCACCTTGATCCGGCCATCTTGAGGTAAGCGCCGCTCGGCTATATCCAAATTAGCCATAATTTTAATACGGGATACAAGCGCCGCCCGCATTCTTCTTGGCGGTGAAGAAACTTCATGCAAAACACCGTCAATCCGATAACGGCTGCGCAAACTCTTTTCAAAAGGTTCAATGTGAATATCGCTGGCGCCGGCTTTGATCGCGCCTGATAATAACAAATTTACTAATTTTACTACCGGCGCATCCTCTCCGGCCGCTTCCAAAGAAGCGATATCAGTTTGCTCCTCCTCTTCTTCCTTGACCACTTCGAGACTGCCAATGCTGCCGACACTGCCACTGGCTTTGCTTTCGTCCATAGTTTTAAGAACATCTTCCATCGATTCTTTCAGGCCATAATTATTCTCAATCGCGTTCTTAATTTCTGCTTCCGAGGAAATCACCGCTTTAATCTCATACCCCGTCATCACTCGCAGATCATCAACGCTGAACACGTTCAATGGATCGGCCATGGCAATGGTGAGAATGCCTTCCTCTAAGGAAATAGGAATTAATACCTGATGACGGCAAATATTCTCCGGCACCACCCTAATGACCTCGGTGGGGATATTCCCATACTCACTCAATGACACATAAGAAACTCCTAATTGTTTACCTACAAAGGCCATCATCACATCTTCAGATATATAGCCCAAAGCCAAAAGATTCTGGCCCAGTTTGCCGCCGGTTTTCTTTTGCTCGGCTAAAGCTTCCTGCAGCTGTTCGGAAGTAATAATTCCCGTTTCTACCAGTATTTCTCCCAGTTTTTTACGTTGGGTGGTTTTGAGTATCATTTCTTTTCCTCAAAGGTTTTTATATTTATTTTTAGCTTGGTTTTGCCTACCGTCACATAATCGCCGTCTTTAATCGCGGCCCGCCCCGTGATCCGCGAATTGTTCAGGAAAGTGCCGTTGGTACTGGAAAGATCTAAAATATAAGACTCCTCCTTCAAGGCAATAATAGCGTGCTTACGGGAAACGCGCGTGTCCAGTTCCAACTTAATATTGGCCAGTGAATCCCGGCCCACTAAGATGGCTTCATTCTCATTGACATAGTATGTTTCCCCCTGATTACTTCCTTCCGTCACGGCAATAATTATCTTTCTCATAACTACCTCTCCCGCGTGAAATTCACCATTATCTATTTTTTAGCATAATCCAGGCGAGCACGATAACCACCGCAATTATTACCACGGCCAGGCGAAAAAACGCGGTTGGTTTAATTCCCGCACCAGCTGTTCCGTTTACTCCGCCGGGTGGCTTTATTTCTCTACTGACGGCGAGCAGATTTTCTTTCAATTCAGCGGCATACTGAAATCTGGCAACTGGGTCGAAAGCCATGGCTTTTACTATAATTTTCTCCACGGGGGATGAGATCCTGGGATTGAGTTTTGCGGGAGGAATAAAATTGTTGGTAAGTTGATTGTTTATTATTTCCGTAGAAGATCCGCTAAAAGGCAATTTGCCGGTCATCAGGTGATACATCAAAATACCGACCGAGTAGATATCGCTGCGATAATCATCCATGGCATGATCTTTCACTTTTTCCGGCGCCATGTAGGCGGGAGTGCCGCCCACTCTTACCAGGCTGGCCCACGTATCTGCTTGCAGATCCTTGGACCAGGAAATACCAAAATCAGTTAATTTAATAATCTTATTTTCTCCGAGCAGAATATTAGCCGGCTTTATATCATGATGAATAATCTCTTTGTGCCGCAAATAAATCAAAACATTGCACATTTGCAGCGTATAACGAATAGCGGTTTCCACCTCTATTCTTAACAACCGTTGTATTTCATATTGCAGTGAATGTCCCTCGATATATTCCATCGTGCAATAAGGAATACGGCTGTCTTTACGACTGGGGTTATAGACTTTGACAATATTTTCATGTTCCAGCAAATAACCGATCTTTTCCGCCTGACGGAAGCGCTGCAGACTGATAAGATCCTTATCATACCCTTCATTAGGTATCTTAAGCGCAACGATTTTACCGGTAGCCATATCCTGCGCTTTGTAAACACTCCCCATCGCTCCCTGGGCTATTATTTTTTTAATTTTATAATTATCCAAAACCTCGCCAGGTTTTACCGACAACATGCCCTTACCTCCCAACCGTAAGTCGCTGGATCAAAGCGTCTGGTAATTGTTTCTGGCGCATATCCTGTTGCACTAAGTTTATATCATAAGCTACGCGCAGAATCTTAAATACCAATTCATGATCGTCAAAAATTCCACAGCTGGCTCGCGCATCCCCATCGCGCGGTTGTCCCACTGATCCTGGATTAACCACCGTGATCTCCGCGCTGTTTATTTTCAACTCTTCATTTTCCTTAAGCCTATTCCCTACCAGAATACCGTCTGCCGCTAATTTCCTGAAATACAGAGGAAAATGATGGTGGCCCACGAAGCAAAGATTGCGTTCCTTGAAAAAAGGTATATTCTCCTCGAAGATCTCTAGCGAATCCAGGTATTCGTCGAGCGGATCTCGGGGACTACCATGCACCGCCATGAAGGCGCCGGAGCCAAGAATATAGTCAAGCGATTGGATATAATCCCGGTTCTCTTTCTTCAGGACGGTCTTGGTCCAATCGACGGACTGCCTGGCCATAGTATTGAAAGAGGAAACATCTTCCAGATCAACACACGCCCAGTCGTGATTGCCGACGATCACCAGAGCATTGTTCATCTTTATAACTGCTTCTAGGCATTCATTGGGATGAGGGCCGTAGCCGATGATATCGCCTAAGACAAGATAGCCTTCAACTTCATTTTTCTTCAGGATAGCCAGGACCGCTTCCAGGGACGGGTAGTTCGCATGGATATCGGCGATAATACCAAATTTCATCCTACTCCCTTTTAATAAATTCCATTCTCACCCTACCCTACTGTATAGCGGTAATGGCGACCACATTCACGATATCCATGGTACTGCAGCCGCGCGACAGGTCATTAACTGGTTTAGCCAGGCCCTGGAAAATAGGGCCATAGGCCTCGGCCTTAGCCAGGCGCTGAGTCAATTTATAGGCAATGTTCCCGGCATTCAGGTCAGGGAAAATCAAAACATTGGCTTTCCCGGCGACCGGGCTGCCCGGCGCTTTTTTCCGTCCGATTGCCGGTATGAGAGCGGCATCGCCCTGCAATTCACCATCTACCAGCAAAGCCTGGTCTTTTTCCTTAATGAGAGCCAGAGTTTTCAGTACTTTATCTACCCTTTCATGATGAGCGCTGCCCTTGGTAGAAAAAGAAAGCAAAGCCACGAGCGGCTCTGCGTTCAATAATAATTTAGTATTCCTGGCAGTAGCCAAAGCGATGTTGCACAATTGTCTCGGCGAAGGATCCGGCACCACCCCGCAATCAGCATACAGCAAAGCTCCCTGCACGCCAAAAGAAGGGTCTGGCACGATCATCAGGAAGAAACTGGAAAGGGTTGAATTACCTTCAGCTAAGCCGACAATATATAATCCGGCCCGCGCCGTTTCTGCGGTGGTATTCAGCGCGCCGCCAACCACGCCATCAGCTTCGTTATTACGGAGCATCATACAGCCATAGTACAATGGTTTAGCCATAACCCTGGCCGCGTCATCCAGGCTGATCCCCTTGTGCCGGCGCAGTTCAAAATACTGGTTAACGTATTCCTGATGACGGGAATGTTTCATCGGGTCGAGCAACGTCACGCTCTCAAGAGATACTTTTAAGGCGACTGCTTTCTGCTTAATAGTATCGCTATTACCCAGGAGAATGATCTTGGCTATTTTTTCTTTAGCGATGATGCCGGCGGCGGCGATAGTACGCTCTTCTTCTCCCTCAGGCAAAATAATAGCGCGTTTATTATTACGCGCCCGCACTCTAATATCTTCCATTACGTTCAAGTTAGTCCTCGCTTCGCTCGGAACTGATTACAGCGATTAATTGCCAATGATTCCAGTGATTGGCTTTATCATCGACATCAAATTTTCTAATCACCGTAATCAAGTATAGGATTGAAATGCTCCTATACTATGAATTCTCCGTCGTAAAACGTAAAACAATACCAGCTCCTTTTATCATATACTTATTTTTTTGTCAACGAAAACTTTTGCCGCAATTTCTGTTCTATTAGCGGCGGCACAAATTCAGCCGCCTTTCCCCCTTTAGAAACGATCTCTTTTACCACACTGGAGGATAAATAAGTATACGGTTCGGCCGGCATGAGGAATACTGTGTCCACGGCATTTTCTAATTTCCGGTTCATCAAGGCCAGCTGCAGCTCGTATTCAAAATCGCTAACCGCGCGCAATCCCCTGATAATCACTTTAGCCTGCTGCTCCATCACAAATTCTACGAGCAACCCCTCAAAGCTGATGACTTCAATTTTAGGCATTTGCCTGGTCACGACCTTGAGCATCTCAACCCGCTCAGTGATAGTGAATAAGGTTTTTTTAGATTGGTTGCTGGTCACGGCAATGATCAAACGAGCAAAAATATTGGTAGCCCGCCTGGCAATATCCAGGTGGCCATAGGTCACGGGATCAAAGCTGCCAGGATAAACTGCAATTTTAATCATCAACCATCCCCCCCTGGCCAGTCAAATCAACTACAGCGAGCCAGTCACTACGTGGCACAGTCAAAACGAAAACCAGTCAAAGCGAGAAACTGCTACTAATAACTATAACATAATCTAAGCTTTTTCTCAACCAATATGTATTAAATCTTTTCCCCCGGCAAAAAACTTCTTTATTTCTGCCGCCAGTAAGCGGTGCTCCGGCCGGGTCAACTGTGGATCTTCCTGAACCAGGTTGAAACTCAATTCCCTGGTCCGGGATAATATGGCAAAATCACGCAGCAGATCAGCTACTTTAAATTCCGGCAAGCCGTGTTGTCTGACGCCAAAAAATTCACCCGGCCCGCGAATCTGC
>JACRDM010000143.1 GCA_016218565.1 Elusimicrobiota bacterium
AGATGACGGAGAAAAATTTGGTATCTGGCCGCAAACCTATCACTCAGTATACGAAGAAAAGTGGCTGGAACGGTTTTTTGAGAAGTTAGAAGAAAATTTTTCCTGGCTCAAGACCACGACCTTTGCCGCATACCTGGCTGCCTATAAACCTAAAGGACGGGTGTATGTCCCTTGTGCCAGTTACAGTGAAATGCTGGAATGGTCTTTGCCTGAACAGACTCAGGAGATATATGGACATATAGTAGAAAATATTAAGCAAAACCAGGACCAACATGCCTGCTTGCCGTTCATTAAAGGCGGTTTTTGGCGGAATTTCCTGGTGAGATATCCTGAATCAAATGCCATGCATAAAAAAATGCTGGAAGTCAGCGGCAAGGTAAACGCGGCCCTAAAATCCGGGAACAAAGATCCACAACTGTTACAAGCCCAGGATGAGCTTCTCGCGGCGCAAGCTAATGACGCTTACTGGCATGGTGTGTTTGGCGGTTTATATATGAGTCATTTAAGACGTTCGATATATGAAAATCTGATCAAGGCAGAAAATAACTTGGAGCAAGCTGTGCCCCCCCAGAGTACGTTTGATTGCCAAACCCTTGATTATAATAATGACGGCCGGATAGAGATAATCGCGGCTAGCCGGAAAATTAAATTATATGTGGCTCCTGAAGTTGGCGGCAAGATCCTGGAGCTGGATTACCGTCCAAAGAACTTTAATTGCCTGAATGTCTTGAGCCGGCACAAAGAAGCATATCATCAGAAAATCATCGATTTTGTCAATAACCATAGCCAACAGAAAGATAGCCACGAAGCCAAAACTATCCATGAGCAGTTCCGGGTGAAAGAAAAGAATCTGGATCAGTACCTGAAATATGACTGGTATGACCGTGGCTTTGCCATAGAACATTTTATGGGCGGCTGGAGTGACCTGCAGTCGTTCCATAATTGCAATTTCGGCGAACAGGGTGATTTTGTGAACCAGGCGTATGATTTTCAGTGCCGGCCGAATGGGGAACGCTGGCAAATATTACTTTCCCGTGCAGGCCATGTCTGGGTAGACAATGTATTTGCCGCGCTGCGGGTGGAGAAGAAAATAATTATGTTTAAAGACCAGTCGGTAGTAACGATAGAATATGTGCTTAGTAACCTGGAAAATATCAAATTAGAATTGCGCTTTGGCAGTGAATATGGTTTTGCCGGCACTACTGGACATGATGATGGTTGTTTTTATTATAGCCTGTGCGAAAAGGATAAAATAAATAATAAATATCTGGATAGTATCGAGGAAAATACCGGGTTCCAGGGGATCGGCATAAAAGATTATTTTGCCCGGGTAGATGCCGGCTGGCATTTTAAAGAAACAGCCACTATCTGGCGGTTCCCGCTGGAAACCGTATCCCAATCCGAATCTGGCTTTGAGCGCAGTTACCAGGGGTCAGTCATTATGCCGTTGTGGCGGGTTATTTTAAAGCCCAAAGGCCAGTGGCAGACAACTATTAAGTTCGCCTTAAAAGATCTGAGTGACTGACTGACGAATAAGAGTAAGAAAAATTCAAATATCCCCGCCCTTAAGCTTGGCGGGTCCGCCTCAGGCGGAAAAATGACAATGTAAATTTTAAAATTTTGAGAGGTGGCTTTGCTAAGAAGAAAAATCAAATATTAGATAGCTGAAATCAAAATTAGGAGGAAAGATTTTTCATTTTTTAATTTTAGTTTGTGATTTTGATATTGCCTATTGGATATTTTATTTTTAGGATTTGTAGAGGATTAAATGCTGCTAACTTCAATTTGGGTCAGTTTGGTGGCCAGCATCATCAGCCTGGATGTCACTGCCTGCTGGCAGATCATGATCTCCCGTCCGATAATTATTGGGCCGCTGATCGGTTGGATGTGCGGCGATTTCGCGCATGGTATGATCATAGGCAGTATCTTGGAACTGATCTGGATCAATACGCTTCCTTTGGGCGCCAGTATTCCCCTGGATGCGGCCGCGACCACCGTAGTAGCTACGGCTACTTCTATTTTCCTGAAACGATGGTGGAGTGGCAGTGAAAGCACAGCTATGGTCCTGGGTATTTGCTATGCCATGCCGCTAGGTACCCTTTTGAAAAAAATGGATATTTTCGTGCGGCGGTTCAGCAACCGCCTGGTATATTACGCCGATAAATACGCTAAAGAAGATAATTTGTTCATGATCCAGACTATGGTTGTCCTGGCTATACTGCTGATCGTTTTAAAATACTTTCTCTTTTATTTCATTTCCATATATTTGGGATTATATATATTTCATTTGGTAGCGCCCGAATTACCTGATGCGTTATTGGCTGGCCTGGGCCAAGCCAGAATTTTGCTCATCGCTCTGGGCTTGGCCATGGTCTGGGATACCTTTAGATTTAGAAAAGCGGGTAAAGAATTTTAATGACACAAGCGCAGAATCGTACCATCACCAAATTAGATTTATTGAAAATAATGCACCGATCGTTATATATCCAGGCGGTATGGAATTTTGAACGGCTGCAAAACCTGGGGTTTCTGTTTACGGTCGTGCCGATGATAAAAAGGCTCTATCCGCCAGGACCGGCCCGCGTAGCAGCATTACAGCGGCATCTGGAATTTTTTAACACCCATCCCTACATGGCTTCATTTGTTATCGGTGTGATCACTTCCCTGGAAGAGAAGATGGCTAATCAGCCAGGGACTGTAAACCAGGAAGAGGTTCGTTCCATCAAGGCCATAATGAGCGGCCCCTTGGCGGCCATTGGCGATGCTTTCTTCTGGGCTTCTTTACGGCCTTTTAGCGCTCTGATGGGTATCGTGATGATTTTGACTCTAACTGGCCGCGCCAATATAATCGGCCCTTTATTTTTCCTGTTCTTTTTCAACCTGTTTGGATTATACATCAGGTTCGGAGGCTTAACTAAAGGTTATCTCCTGGGTCTAGGAGTGGTCGATAAACTGAAGAAATTCAACACTCAGGATTTGATCACCGTGATCAACCTGTTGGGATTGATCGGGCTAGGGGTGCTCTTGCTGCTTTATGCCGCTGAATTCAACCTTTGGCAGAACCTTATCTTTTTCAGCACCTTACTTATGACCTATGGTTTGATCCGAAAAAAAGTATATACGAATGTCTTGATCTATGGGGTTTTAGCCTGGGGTGTATTACTATATTTTTTAGATTGTAGATTTTAACCTAAGAAAGCAGCGCTAGCAGATTATGGAAAAAAATATCGAACTTAAAAATAGGCTTGGTTTGCATGCCCGTCCCGCTGCCTTATTTGTGCGGTTGACCAACCAGTATAAACAGATCAAGATTAAGGTCCGGGTGCTCAGGTCAGAAGAGGAAAGCGAAGAAGTGGACGGAAAAAGTATCATGGGACTGATGATGTTGGCGGCTGAAGCTGGCTCCAGACTGCTGGTAAAAATATCCGGTGATAAAGATAAAGAAGAAGAAGAATTAATGACCAGGATCGAAGAACTCATTGCCGGTAAATTCGGAGAAGAGTAATGGAAAAGATCATACATCACGGCATAGCCGCATCACCTGGGATAGTCATCGGCAAGGCTCTGATCCTTAGTCAGGAAGATTTTTGTATTAAAATGCGGAAACTCCAGGATAAAGAAATTGAGCAGGAGATCATTCGTTTCCAGGAGGCCCTCAATACTACGAAGCAAGAGTTGATCGCGATCAGGGATAAGGTCAATGGCCGTCTGGGCACCAAGCATGCTACTATATTTGAGGCCTACCTGCTGGTGCTGGATGACCCGATGCTGGTAAAGGAAACCATCGCTAAGATCCGTAAGGAGAGAATGAACGTTGAATATGTTTTTTCCCAGACTATCTCTAAGTTTGCGCATGTATTTACCAGTATGGGGGATGAATACCTCCGGGAACGCGGTCGTGATATCCAGGACCTGGGGAAAAGGGTACTGCATAACCTATTAGGGGAAAAGAAACACAGCTTATCCCAATTGAAAGAAGAGGTCATCATTATCGCTAATGATCTGACTCCTTCAGATACGGTGCAGATGAGAGAGGAAAAAATTCTTGGGTTCATCACCAATATGGGGGGCAAAACCTCGCATACGGCGATCATGGCGCAATCTCTGGGGATACCAGCTATCGTAGGTTTGAAAGATATTACGGCCAAAGTCAAAACCGGCGACGAGATCATTCTGGATGGTTATGAAGGCATTGTAGTTATTAACCCGGTTCGTTCCCTGCTGGAAGAATATGAGAAGAGAAATAAGAAATATATTGAGATAAAAAAACAGCTGCATAAATTGAAAGACCTGCCGGCCGTGACTTTAGATGGCCGGGAAGTGCAATTAGTCGCCAATATCGAAATCCCGGATGAAGTGGAACTAGCCTTGGAGTCTGGAGCTACAGGCATCGGCTTGTTCCGCACCGAATTTATCTATTTAAACCGGGCCGATCTTCCTGGCGAAGAGGAACAAACGCGCGTCTACCGGAATATCGCCAAAAAAATAGCCCCGCACAGTGTAGTACTGCGTACCTTAGATCTGGGCGGAGACAAATTAAGTGAACAACTGGGGACCAATACAGAAACAAATCCTTTTCTGGGATTACGGGGCATTAGATTATGTTTAAAATATCAGGACCTGTTCCGGGCCCAGTTACGGGCTATTCTACAGGCCTCCACCAGTGGAAAAATTAAAATAATGTATCCCATGATCTCCACAGTGGAAGAGATAAAGAAAGCTAATCATATCCTGGACCAGGTGAAGGATGAATTAAAAAAAGAACATATTGATTTTGACAAAGACCTAGAAGTGGGAGCGATGATCGAAACCCCTTCAGCGGCGTTGACCGCTGATGTGATTGCCCGGGAAGTTGATTTTTTGAGTATTGGGTCTAATGACTTGATCCAGTATACGATAGCTGTTGACCGTGGTAATGAAAATGTGGCGTATCTTTATGAGCCGCTGCATCCGTCTATTTTAAGGCAGATCAAGTATGTAATTGAAGCCGGACACCGCGCCGGTAAGCTGGTGGGAATGTGCGGAGAAATGGCTGGAGAGCCGGAGTTGGCCCTGATCCTGTTAGGTATGGGATTAGATGAATTTAGTATGGGCAGCGCCAATATCCCCAAGATTAAAAAGGTTATCCGCGAAGCCACCATGAACCAGGCTAAAGGAATCGTCAATAAGATCCTTGATTTGCCGACAGTAGAGGCAATTAAAAAGCTGATCAAGCAAACCCATATAAGAAATGAAGAATGAGGTTGTTGGTAAAATCCAACAACCTCTGATTACGCGGATTCTAAAAAAAGATTACACTGATTAGAGCAAGATAATTACATTTATGAGAGGTTGAAATAGTGTCTAAGATCGATGACTTAAAATTAAACAGTGAGATTGACCGGCAGGGGATGCTGGCAGAGCTGGAGCAGTTCCCTGAACAGTTGCGGGGAGCCCATCAACTGGGCCTAGGACTGAGGCTGCCGGCTGATTACAAAAAAGTGAATAAGATCCTGGTCTGCGGTATGGGCGGCTCAGCTATTGTCGGAGACTTGCTCCTGGGCTATCTGAAACCAGAAAGCCATCTACCGGTAATTGTTAATCGTGATTCAAGTCTGCCGGCATTTGTGGACAGCCACACCCTGGTATTCCTGATCACGTATTCGGGCAATACCATGGAAACCTTGCATAACTATCACGACGCGCTTACCAGAAAAGCCAGGATAGTGGCGGTTACTTCCGGAGGTAAGATGCAGCAGGAGGCTATGGCCAAAGGGATCCCCTGGGTAAAAGTACAGGCTGATGGGTTACCGCGGGCCAGTGTAGGATTATTATTTTTTCCAGTATTGAATGTGTTGCAGGATCTCGGCCTGATCGCTGACAAAAAAGCAGATATCCGGGAAACCCTGCGGGTAATCGCTAACTTGAGCAAGCAATGGGGCAGGAATTCACATCGCACGAAGAACAGAGCTAAATCCCTGGCGCTGAGCCTTTTTGGCAAAATTCCCGTGCTCTATGGAGCTAACAGCCTGATGGCCGGGATAAGCCGGCGCTGGAAGGGCATGTTCAATGAGAATACCAAACTTTTTGCTTCTTATAATGTTTTTCCAGAAGTTACCCATAATGAAATTGAATGCTGGCAAAACCTGAAAAACCTGCGTCAGTCTTTCAAGGTCATAATTCTGCAAGATGGCTTAGTGCATCCAGAAGATAAAAAGCGTCTAGCCCTAAGTCAACGCTTAATAGAAAAATATATCGGCCAGACTGAGCCGGCTGCGCCTGTTGGGAAATCCGCCTTAGCCAGGTTATTCAGTATGGTTTATCTAGGTGATCTGGTGAGCGTATACTTAGCTTTTCTCTACGCTACAGATCCTACCCCTATGCCGAACATTGATTACATCAAGAAACATCTTTAGGAGATGATTACACCGATAGCGGCGTAATCAGTATTTAAAATCCGCGTAATCAGTTACTTGAGAGGTTTTGCAAATTTAATGAATATTGAACATATCAGAAATTTTTCTATAATTGCCCATATTGACCATGGTAAAAGCACACTGGCTGATACACTGTTAGAAAGCACCCACACTATCCCGGAACGGAAGATGAAAGAACAGTTCCTTGATAAAATGGAGCTGGAGCGTGAGCGTGGTATCACCATCAAAGCTAAAGCAGTCAGGATGCATTACCAGGCTGACAGTGGCGAGGAATACCTGTTGAACCTGATCGATACTCCCGGCCATGTCGATTTTACTTATGAGGTTTCCCGGAGCCTGGCTGCCTGTGAGGGAACAATTTTGGTGGTTGATGCGTCTCAAGGAATAGAGGCTCAGACCCTGGCCAATGTCATGCTGGCCAAACAGAATAACCTGATCGTTATTCCAGTGATCAATAAAATTGACCTGCCCAATGCCGACCCGGAAAGAGTGAAAAACCAGATCCAGGATATTCTAAAAGTGGATACTTCTGATATTATTCTGGCTAGCGCCAAGAATCGTATCGGCGGGAAAGAAATTCTGGAAGCAATCGTTGCCAAAGTTCCATCTCCCAAGGGAAGCAAAGATAAGCCCTTGTGTGCCCTGATTTTTGACTGTAATTATGACTCTTACCGCGGGGCCATTATTTATGTGCGGGTAGTGGACGGTAAAATTAAGAAAGATAACAAGATCAGGATGTTTTCCAATAATGCCGAATACGAAGTAGATGAAGTGGGATTTTTTCGTCCGGAAATGGAGCCGGCTGAAAGATTGGAAGCTGGTGAGGTAGGTTATATTATCGCCGGTATTAAGAACCTGCAAGATGTTAAGATCGGTGATACGGTGACTGTGGTAGAACGGCCGACAGAAACTCCGTTCCATGGGTTCAAGGAACTGAAACCTATGGTGTATGCCGGTTTCTTCCCGGTCAATCCCGGTGATTATGAGCCCCTGCTGAATGCTCTGGAAAAATTACGGCTTAATGATACTTCTTTCGTGTACTCACCGGAAAATTCCGTAGCCCTGGGTTTTGGCTTCCGCTGCGGGTTTCTGGGATTGCTGCATATGGATATCATCAAGGAACGGCTGACCCGCGAATACAACCTGGAACTGATCATCACCAGCCCGAATGTCATATACCAGATCTTTAAAACCAACGAAGATATTGTAGAAATTGATAGTCCGGTCAAGTTTCCGCCGCCGCAGGAAATCGCGGAGATCAACGAACCATTTATTAAAGGGATGATCATCACTCCCAGCGAATTTGTCGGTAATGTGATGCAGCTGAGCCAGGAAAAGCGCGGCATTTTCAAGAATATGCATTATCTGGATACACTGACCGTGGTCCTTAATTATGAATTGCCGCTAGCTGAGATAATCATGGATTTCTATGATAAGCTGAAGTCAGCCACTCGCGGCTATGCTTCTTTCGATTATGAATATATCGGGTATAGACCTACGGATCTGGTGAAGCTGGAGATCATGATCAACCATGAACCAGCGGATGCCTTCTCTTTTATCGTGCCTAGGGAAAAGGCGCCATACCAGGGGAGAAGAATTGTGGCAAAACTGCGGAAACTGATACCCCGGCAGATGTTCGAAATACCAATACAGGCCAGCATTGACAATAAGATCATTGCCCGTGAAAATATCAGCGCCCTGCGCAAAGATGTCATCGCCAAGTGTTACGGCGGCGATATTTCCCGCAAACGCAAACTATTGGAAAAGCAGCGTGAGGGCAAAAAGAAAATGAAACAGATCGGATCCGTGGAAATCCCGCAGAAAGCGTTCCTGTCGGTGCTGAGTATTGATGAAGATTGAAGTCAGCATACAGCGTACAGGCAACAGGGAAACAGTAAAAATATGCGCTGATTTTAAATATTTTGTTTTTTATACTGACATCCTGACCCCTGTCCGCTGTTAACTGAAAGTGAACGTTGTCACCTGAATGCTGTAAAAAGGAGAGTAAATGCTACTAGAAACTAAAAAGAAGATCAAGAAAGAAATAAGAGAATGGGTGGAAACAATAGTAATTGCCATGGTCTTGGCCTTTTTTATACGCACCTATTTTATCCAGGCTTTCAAGATACCGTCCGGTTCAATGCTGGAGACCCTGCAGTTGGGCGACCATCTTTTTGTTAATAAGTTAGTTTATGGGACCAAGATACCGTTTAGTGACAAGAAAATATGGAAACTGCGCGAGGTTCAGCGGGGAGATATCATTGTCTTTAAATATCCGGTGGAGCCGAAAAAGGATTTCGTTAAACGGGCTATCGGTTTACCGGGTGATGAAATAGAGATTCATAATAAGATTGTTTTTGTAAACAACATACAATTGAATGAAACCTATTCTCAGCATAAGGATTCCCGGATTTTTCCGGATGATCCGGCTATCCCCAAGGAGGTACGGCCCCGGGATAATTTGCCAAGGTTTAAAGTACCTGCGGGACAATATTTTGTCATGGGCGATAACCGCGATAACAGCTTGGATAGCCGTTTCTGGGGATTTTTACCGGAAGGCAATATCAAGGGCAAGGCCTGGTTCATTTACTGGCCGCTTAATAGAATTAGAATAATAAAGTAAAAGCGCAAATAGCATATGGCATATAGCTGATGGCAAAAACAAATACGACAATTCTTCTGCTATATGCCATAAGCCATTAGCCATAAGCGCTTCTAATTTTGGAGGTAAGAGTTATGGATTGGAATAATCCTGTTTTAGTGTGGATCATAGTAGCAGTAGCATTTTTTATCCTGGAGATCGCTACCCCGACTATCTTTGTCTTTGCTTGTTTTGGTATTGGCGCTCTCGGCGCGAGTCTGGCCTTCAAGCTTTTTAGCAATATCTGGTTATCTTGGATCGTTTTTATTGCTATTTCTATTGTTGGCGTCATTGCTTCACGGCCACTGGCAGAAAAGTTTGCTGGTAAATCGGCGCGCTTAGCTCATATAGATGCCATTATTGGTAAAAAGGGAAAGGTTGTTATAGCGATAGATCCAGAAAAAGATGAAGGCCGGGTCATGGTAGACAGAGAGGACTGGCGCGCGGAAGCTGATGAAAGAATCGAACCAGGGGAGATTATAGAAGTGTTAAAAGTCGAAGGAACACATTTGTATGTTAAAAAACCAAGTTAGCGCGAAGGACAGTAAGTACGAGAAGCAGTCAAATCGAAAGGCAGTAAGAGCGAGGAGCAGTAAGAACGACAAGCAGTTAATAGTAATAAATAAAAATTAGTTCTTACTGCTTTTGTCCTGATTGGCTAACTGTATTTGTTTTGACTGGCACACTGTATTTAAAAAAAGGGGGGATTTATGGGATTTGTATATTTTGTAGTAGCTTTGTTGGCTTTTGTTTTTGGTATCAATGCATTGTGGCGGATACGGCCTTTTGAAAAAGGTTTAGTGGAACGGCTGGGTAAATTCAGTCGTTTGCTGGATTCGGGACTCAATTTCGTTATGCCGTTCATCGATACGGTCAGAAAAGTGGACCTGCGCGAACAAGTGATGGACGTTCCTCCGCAGGAAGTGATCACGAAGGACAATGTGGGAGTGACTGTTGACGCGGTGATCTACTTTAAAGTGACTGATCCATTCAAAGTAGCATATAACGTGGCTAATTTCCAATATGCTGCCTTAAAATTGGCCCAAACTAATTTACGTAATGAAATTGGTAATTTGGAACTGGACCAAACATTGACCAGCCGCGAAAAGATTAATGTCCAATTACGCCAGATGCTGGATGACGCTACTGATGCCTGGGGAGTGAAAGTAACCAGAGTGGAAATACAAAGAATTGAACCGCCTCGCGATATTACCGATGCCATGAGTCGCCAGATGAAGGCAGAACGCGATAAACGCGCGGCCATTTTAGAAGCTGAAGGTTTCAAGCAAGCTGCCATCCTTAAAGCTGAAGGTGAAAAAACATCCAACATATTATCGGCAGAAGGTAAAAAACAAGCCCAGGTGCTGATTGCCGAAGGCGAAGGGGCGGCCATTCAGACTGTGTTCAACGCCATCCATAGCGGTAAGCCCACCAGCGATTTGCTGGCGGTAAAATACCTGGAAGCGCTGGCGAAAATAGCCGACGGTAAAGCTACTAAAATATTTCTGCCGATCGAGTCAGTGAAATCCTTGGGTAGTGTTGCTGCGATCTCAGAAATGTTCAAAGAAACCAAAAACGAATAATGCGGTTACTGGTTACTAGTCGCTAGTCGCTGGTGAAAGACTGCGATAAAAAAATTGATTATTTTGTTGCGAAGATGTGATTATCGAGCTATATTTTAATATATATAGTTTAATCTTTTTAACTAGCGACTAGAGACTAGAAACTAGCGACTTGAGGTTGTTGTGGGTGTAGGCCTATATCTTCATTTTCCTTTTTGCCAGCAGAAGTGTCATTACTGCGATTTTAATTCTTATGCTGGCATGGAGCATCTCCTGCCCAGGTACCTGGAGGCAATAAAGCAGGAGCTTTTCATGTATAAGGTCCATGTTTCAGTAGTAGATACCGTATATATAGGCGGGGGTACGCCCAGCTTATTGTCAATTAATGATATTACCAAGCTGTTTGATTCTATCCGGCGCAATTTCTATATCGCTGACTGGGCTGAGATCACCATGGAAGTTAACCCGGGAACCTGTACTTTGGATAAACTGAGAGTCATCAGGATGAATGGGGTCAACCGGCTAAGTGTTGGTCTGCAGTCATTTAATAATGAGTCCCTGCAGAGACTGGGCAGGATTCATTCAGTAGAAGATTTCATCAGAACTTACCAGATGGCCCAACAGGCCGGGTTTACCAATATTAACGTGGACCTTATCTATGGCCTGCCCTGGCAAACCGGAGAAGAGTGGCAGGATACCTTGGCTGGAGTCGTTGAACTGAACCCGGAGCATATCTCCATCTATGGCTTAACCATTGAAGAAGATACACCCTTTGGCTGCGCTTTAAAGGCCGGCAAGATACAAAAAATGGATGAGGATCTGGAAGCTGAGATGTATGAGAATGCGGTCAAGCTGCTCAAGGCTAATGGTTATGATCATTATGAGATATCCAATTTTGCCAAACCAGGTAAGCGCTGCCGGCACAATCAGATCTACTGGCGCAACGAAGATTATCTGGGGATAGGCGCCGGGGCCACGTCCTATCTGGGCCGGGTGCGCTATACCAATGTCAAAGAGATACCCCGGTATATAGAAAAAGTATTTGGCAATGATTACGCCACCGTGGAAAAAGAAGCCTTAAAATTAGAAAAAATGATCGGCGAGACTATCATGCTGAACTTGCGACTGCTGGATGGATTCAAAATGGGTGATCTGCAAAAGAGGTTCAAAACTGATGTTGACTCTCTGTATGGCCCGACCATCCGGGTTTTGGCCAATCAGGGCTTACTGCAAGAGGAAGAGGGCCTGGTGAAGTTGACTGTTCACGGTCTCCTGGTCGCTAACCAGGTATTTCAGCGCTTTGTCTAAAACCTATTTAAGTTTTAGATCTTTAAAGCCTAAAAAAACAAAATGCTTGAATAAAATAATTTTTTATGAGATGATATTTAAAGAATAAAAAAAGAGCAAATAAATA
>JACRDM010000144.1 GCA_016218565.1 Elusimicrobiota bacterium
GGCTTAATTGTATAGTTCCACTCGCCATGAAATTCGTCAGGTTCAAGGTTGAGCGCTTTCATTTCCTTGTCAGAAACTTTTTTCTTGAGTTGATATACTCGGTCATCTAAGGCCGCATACACCTTAAGTCCTGTCTGTGTATGGTCGGCAGTGAAATACCTGACGCTTTATGCACAAACACGCTGCCGCCTCGGCCGAGAGATTTCGCATCGGCAGCTACAACCAAGCGCCGGGAACGCTCTGATAATTCTGGTAAAAGCTGTTGGTATTTCTGTTGATATATCCCCATCTCTGACATGCTGATACTATAGCACAAATGGATAGATATTAAAAGATTATTTATTTACAACTTCTTAAAGCCTTAGATATGTGAGATAGCTAGGTATCCCCGTTAGAAAAAGCCCCGCCATTTATGACGATGTGTTTCACTTTTAGAATAGTGTTAGACAGAGAAAGAGCAGGGTAAAAGCCCTGTTCTTTCTAACGGGGTTTATTTCCTCACTTGACCGTTGCCATAGATCTCATACTTATATGAACACAGTTCCGGCAGGCCCATCGGCCCGCGGGCATGCATTTTCTGGGTAGAGATGCCAATCTCCGCTCCCATACCAAACTCACCTCCATCGGTGAACCGGGTAGAAGCATTCCAGTAAACCGCGGCTGAATCCACTACTTTTAGGAAGTCCTCAGCTCGTTTTTTATTACTCGTTACAATAGCATCCGAATGACGGGAACCATATTTATTGATATGCGCTACTGCCTCTTCATACGTATCAACTACTTTAACCGAGAGAATTAGATCAAGATATTCAGTAGACCAGTCTTCTTCAGTGGCTGCTTTAATACCTTTTAAGATCGCCCGGGCTTTGTCATCCCCGCGCAATTCCACTTTAGCTTGTATAAAACGTTCCGCTATTTGCGGCAAGAATTCCATAGCTACGCCGTTATGTACCAGCAAGGTCTCCATAGCATTGCACACACCGGGACGCTGCACTTTGGCATTAAAACATATTTCCCCGGCCATTTTCAGATCTGCTTCAAGATCAACATAGGTATGGCAGACTCCTTTACCATGCGCTATTACCGGGATAGTAGAATGCTCTTTGATGAACCGGATCAATTCTTCTCCCCCGCGCGGAATGATCACGTCAATAAATTTATCCAGCTTGACTATCTCCAACACTGCCTGGCGGTCGGTAGTTTCAATGAACTGTATAGCTCCCTCAGAAATACCGGCGGCATAAGCTGCAGCGGAAATGATTTTTGCCAGAATATGATTCGAATTAAGTGCCTCTGAGCCTCCCCGTAAAATCACGGCATTGCCGCTTTTCAGGCATAATCCAGCAGTATCAACAGTCACATTCGGCCGTGATTCGTAGATAATTCCAAGCACTCCCAGCGGTACACGCACTTTATTGATCTTGAGTCTATTGGGTCTTTCGCTAGTAGAGATAATTTCGCCTACCGGGTCCTTTAGCTCCGCCACTTCCTGCAATCCCTTAACCATCGAGCCAATCCGACTCTCATCAAGGGTTAAACGATCAATCAGCGCCTGGTTCAATCCTGCTTCATTAGCTGCTTCGACATCTATTTCATTCTTAAACAGAATTTCATCTTTATTTTTCTGGAGCGCTTCAGCCATAGCCAAAAGCGCCTTGTTTTTTACCGCGGTTGGAGTATTGGCCAGAGAATCTGCGGCCAGCGAAGCCGCCGCGGCTCTTCTCATGATCTCTTCTTTTAGTTCCATAAAATCACCTCTTTAGCCGGTCATTCCCGCAGGCAAAGTCCTCCATGTTTAGATTTCCTGAGAAGTCTATGGGGGGATATTAAGCGGGAATCCAGATTTGATTATTTATTAACCTGCTTAGGCAGTTGACTCAAATGCCTCGTCGGGAAGCGATATTTCGTTATCGTCGGACAACTTGAGTGAAGTGCCTATGCAAAATTTATAATATCACAAACAATCTCTTTTTTCAACGAATTTAATTGCAAAATGGCTCTTATTCCATTATAATAATCTGCATTAATTGGCGTAATCTAGGTGTCGGAGGCACAGATGTTTAATGTCATTATTGTTGGTATTACCAGTTTATTGACTGATATTTCCTCGGAAATGGTCTATCCTTTATTAGCCATCTTCCTTAATACCGCTCTGGGCGCCTCGCCGGCCGTCATTGGCCTGATCGAGGGCCTAGCGGAAAGCCTGGCCAGTATTCTCAAGGTTTTCAGTGGCTATATTTCCGATAAATTGAAGGTCCGCAAATCCCTGGCTATAATCGGCTATAGTTCTTCAACTATCGGCAAAGCCTTTCTCTATCTGGCCACCAGTTGGTGGTGGGTACTGGCGGCCAGGGTCATTGATCGCTTTGGCAAAGGAGTGCGTACCGCGCCCCGCGATGCTTTGATCGCTGATTCCAGCGCCAAGGAAAAAACAGGCCGCAATTTCGGCTTGCACCGGATGATGGATTCAGTGGGAGCTGTTATCGGAGTAGCTATTGCTTACTGGCTAATAACTTTCAACCCTGGGAAATTTGACATCCGTAATATTTTCCTGATTTCTTTGGTCCCGGCTTTTATCGGAGTAGCGGTGTTGTTTCTGATCCGCGAGAAAAAACCGGCGCCAGGGGAACCGGCCAGGAAAATAACTTTAAAGTGGTCGGTATTACCGCGAAAACTTAAACTCTTCCTGTTAGTCACCTTGCTTTTCACTCTCGGCAACTCCTCCAACCAATTCCTACTCTTACGGGCCAAACATCTGGGCTTCACCACAGCAACAGTACTGCTATTATACCTGGTCTATAACCTGGTCTATGCCCTGGTTTCCTATCCAGCCGGCCGTCTTTCCGATAAGATCGGCCGTAAAAAACTATTAGTCTGGGGATATATTTTTTATGGCGGTGTATACCTGGGATTTGCGATGACTAATCAGCCAACGTATTTATGGGGATTATTTGGTTTGTACGGATTATATATCGGAGTGACCGAAGGAGTGGAAAAAGCGCTGATTGCAGACATCGCACCTGAGCACCTGCGAGCGACGATGATCGGTTTACACGCGACTTTAGTGGGAATCGGTTTATTCCCGGCTTCTTTCATCGCCGGGATCCTGTATAACATCCACCCGGCAGCGGCCTTCTACTTCGGCGGCATCACAGGCCTCCTGGCTGCGGTGGGATTAATGCTGGTATTATAAATATATAAATAATCCGGGGATTTTGAATCCAATTGCATGAGCAACTGCCATTAGAAAGAAATAGACAGCTCCGCAGAACAGAGAAGTTTTTTAATATTCTCATTTTTATTTTCCTATAACGTTTGAGCTCAGCCGCAAAAACCGCAGGTTTTTGTCGGCGGGAGCGAATGGTTAGATGGTTTATTATTTCATCCTCCATAAACCGCTGGTAATGGACCGGCGGCCACAAGTTTTTTTAAGCGGGAATCCACTATCAAATTAAGGCCTTCTAAAGTTCTTGCGCCGAGCAGAAGCATATCACCTTCTTCACCAAATACAACCTCATCAATGGTAAAAGATTCTTCTATTTTGATGATAGCGAATCCAACACTTCTAGTTACTTTTTGACCATTTGTCATAATAAATACTAAATCTTTTTTTTCACGAACGACGACTATTTTATGAAGCATTTCAC
>JACRDM010000145.1 GCA_016218565.1 Elusimicrobiota bacterium
CCCTTCTTAATTTCTTCTAGATATTCTTGGTTTTTGTAATTTCTCTTATGAACCTCTTTTAGCCAATTTAGATTTTTAACCCGCATAGCCTCTGTCTCAGGGATACGATATCGGGCTAACTTAATTTCTTCCGGCGTAAGCATATCAGGAGTGATTAAATCTATTACCCGGGTGTTCGGTATGCCGTAAAATTTTAGGTTATTCATAAAAGCGTCTCTGATGATCCAGCCGCTGGGGTCATAATCAACTATGGAAAACAGATAAAAAGAGCGTTGTAGGCCTATCCTGGCTTGTTTTAGGGTATCTACAAAATACTCCACGCTCAGGACTGATGGCTGGCCGCCAAGGGCAATAATGGAGATATTGTATTTGTCAGCGATTTCGGATAAAAATTCCTGGTGGCCAAGTTTTTCTGAAAATAAAATAATATTGGCATTAGCTCCCACTCTTCGATGGGGCTGGTTATCATCGCGGAAGCCAATGTCTTTGTATTACATGACTTCTATTTCTTTGACCATATAAACAATGTTATCTATGAGCTGGACGTATTGATCTGTTTCGTTGGCCAAGGCTCCTGCCCGGGAAAGGGTTGGCTTGATATACATATACCAGAATGTTCTTAGGAGTTCTTTTAAGGGCGGCTCCTCCCCGGCTATGATTCTTTCTCTGGTTTGCCAGACGATGTTACGCATATTGGTGTAAAAAATTTTGTGGCTTTCCACAGCGTGATCTATAATGTCGTAGCACATACTGCAAAAATCCCAAAAAATCCCATTGATAGCGGAAAAATTAATAGCGCTTTATATCTTTATGTGGTAAAATAAACAAGTTTGTGCCTAAAAATATTAATAACCTGGCGGCAGATATAATTGTAGTCGGAGGCGGCCCGGCAGGGATGATGGCAGCCGGCCGGGCCGCTGAGCTTGACGCAAAAGTGCTGCTCGTCGAAAAAACTAAACAGTTAGGAACTAAATTGCTGCTGACCGGGGGCGACAGGTGCAATATCACTAATACTGCCGACTTTAAGGAATTCAGCGGCGCGCTCGGGAAAAACGGTAAATTCCTCTACCGGGCGTGGCACGTGTTTTCAAACCGGGATTTAATTGACTTCTTCTCGGCCCGCGGATTAGCTATAGAGGTAGATAGTGATAGCAAAGCCACGGGAGGGAAGTCATACCCTAAAACCGGTTCTACCGGAGACGGATACAAACTGACAGAACAATGCGGGCATACTATCGTACCGCTGAAACCCGGGCTCATACCACTCGAATCAGATGAAAAATTTGTCCCGGAACTGCAAGGTTTGACCCTTAAGCACATACTTATTTCCATAGTTATAGACGGTAAAGCTAGAGCTTCAGCGTAAGGGGACCTTTTATTCACTCATTTCGGCGTATCTGGGCCAACAGTGTTGATCTTGAGCCGGATAGCGGTAGATACTTTGGATAGAGGGAGTACAGTAGAGCTTTCCCTGCATTTACTGCCGGAATACAGCGCGCTGGATTTTGAACGTTATCTGCAGGAGAAATCGGATTCGCGCGGGGCAAAAACATTTTTAAACTATGGGCCAGAGATCCCGCCTGATTCCCTGGCTCCGGTCTTTGTGCGCCGGTGCGCCATACTTCCGGAAAAAAAGTGCAGTATCATTATCCGAGAAGAACGGAAAAGAATAACGCGAAATTTCACTGATTTCAGGATTCGTATTACCCAGCCGCGTCCGTTAGAAGAAGCGACGGTGACGCGGGGCAGGGTGGCTCTTAAAGAAATTGATCCCCAGACTATGGAGTCCCATAAAGTGAGTGGTTTGTATTTTTGCGGTGAGCTGATAGATGTGGATGGTGACCGGTGGGTATAATTTACAGGGAGCATTGCCGACTGGATATCTGGCCGGGACGAAAGCTGCGGGGCAAGAGAAGGTTGATAGTACGCTGCGCTGGTAGTTGCTAGTAAAAATGAAAACAAGGTTGGAGAATTATAAGAAAAAGTAGCTGAACCATAAAAATGGAAAAT
The DNA here is from genome assembly GCA_016218565.1 of Elusimicrobiota bacterium. Taxonomy (GTDB): domain Bacteria; phylum CAYTYR01; class UBA6262; order UBA6262; family UBA6262; genus UBA6262. Next base: position 2,011 of record JACRDM010000145.1, read on the forward strand.
GGGGAGAGCTGTGACTTCAAAATTTAAAGATCTCAATATTGGCGGATTGATAATCGACCTGCCGTTAGTGCAGGGCGGAATGGGGGTACGGGTATCCAATTCCTCTTTGGTATCAGCAGTATCTAATGAAGGCGCTTTAGGGGTGATCGCCGCAGTAGGACTCGGCGAAGAAGACGATGCGCCGGGGATGAATTACGTTGAGCGGTCGCGTTCAGCCCTGATCAAAAGTATCAGAAAAACCAGAAAACTGACCCCAAAGCCATTTGGCGTAAATATCATGTGCGCCTTGGGTAATTATGATGACCTGGTCAATACGGCCCAGGAAGAAAACGTAGATGTGATAATTTCCGGCGCCGGGTTGCCACTTAAATTACCTTCTTTGGTCAAGAATAACAAGACCAAGTTGGCGCCGATCGTATCTTCCGGCCGGGCGACTTATATTATTTGCAGCGTCTGGCAGAGAAGGTATAAACGGCTGCCGGATGCCATCGTGCTGGAAGGACCCTTGGCCGGCGGGCATCTTGGTTATAGCCGGGAAGAATTAGCCGATAGCGAACACTTCAACCTGGATAGTATCCTGCAGGATGTGCTGGCGGTAGTAAAAGTATTTGAAACCGAAGAGCACAAGATCCCGGTGATAGCTGCCGGCGGTATTTTCGATGGCAAGGATATTGCCAGGGTGATGCGTCTGGGGGCTAGCGCAGTGCAGATGGCTACACGGTTTGTGTGCACCAATGAATGTGATGTGTCGGAGAAATATAAGGAAGCGTATTTAACAGCCAAAGAAGAAGACATCATTATTATCCAAAGCCCGGTAGGAATGCCTGGCCGGGTGATAAACAACGAATTCGTCAAGAGAATAAATAGCGGGGAAAAGATGGATATAGGCTGTATATACCAGTGTTTGGTTACGTGTGATCCAAAAAAGGTAAATTACTGCATTGCTAAGGCGCTGATCAGCGCAGCCCTGGGAAAAATGGACAATGGGTTTGCCATGGCTGGCAGCACTGCCTATCGGATAAAGAAAATAGTTTCAGTCAAGGAATTGATCGCTGAACTGGTGGCAGAAGCGCGGAACAATTAATAACCGTTCGTGGTTCGTCGAGAGGGCGATTTAGAAGCTGATATTATGCAGCAGGATAAATATAATGATTAAAGTTGAGGAACTTTCTAAGTCGTTTGGCCGCCAGGAACTTTTTAGGGATTTGAGCTTCACGATCAGCCCGGGTGAGAAAATTGGGCTGGTGGGCAGAAATGGATACGGTAAGACTACTCTTTTGCAAATGCTGCTGGGCCAGATAGAGCCTGACTCAGGCGATATTTCCATACCGCGTAACTGCCGGCTAGGTTATCTGCAACAACAAATACATTTCACTCAAGATACCGTAATCAAAGAAGCCTGCCTGGGCCTGCGCGAAGATATATCCTTGAACCATTGGAAGGTAGAAAAGGTACTGGCCGGGCTGGGATTTGTCAGGGAGGACCTGTCGCGTCATCCGCAAGAATTCTCCGGAGGATACCAGATCAGGTTGAACCTGGCCAAGGTACTGGTCTCCGGGCCAGACCTGTTACTGCTGGACGAACCGAATAATTACCTGGATATTATCGCCATACGCTGGTTGATCAATTTCCTGAAAAACTGGAAAAAGGAATTACTGCTCATCACCCATGACCGTCTTTTTATGGATAAGGTAACGACGCATACCATGATCATCCACCGCCAGCGGGTACGCAAGGTCAGGGGCGGCACACAAAAAGTATACCAACAAATAGCCCTGGAAGAAGCAGTGCACGAGAAGACCCGTTTAAATGACGAGAAAAAACGGAAACAGCTGGAAGTATTCATCAGCCGGTTTCGGGCGAAGGCCAGGCTGGGCGGTCTGGTGCGGTCGCGGGTCAAAATGCTGGCCAAGAAAGAACAGCTGGAGGAATTAGGGAAAATAGGAAACCTGGAATTTTCATTCCGTCCGGCGGATTTTCCGGCAGCGCAAATGCTGGCCGCGCATAATCTAACCTTTTCGTATAATCAGAGCGAGCCCTGGCTGATGGAAAAACTCATGTTTAATATTGGCCGTAAAGAACGGATTTGCGTCATCGGCAAGAATGGTAAAGGAAAATCAACGCTGTTACGGATACTTGCCGGCGAGTTACCGCTCAGCGCCGGAATGATCAAGCAGCATCCCATCTTAAAAACCGCTTTTTTTGGCCAGACTAATTTATCACAGCTCAACGAACAAAAAACCGTATTTGAAGAGATCCTGAGCGCCGCTGCGGAGCTTCCGTCACAGCAGGCGCGCAGTATCTGCGGCGCTATGATGTTTGGCGGCGATCTAGCGCTGAAACAAGTAGCCGTGTTGTCCGGTGGCGAAAGAAGCAGGGTACTGCTGGGGAAACTGCTGGCTACTCCGAGCCATTTACTGCTGCTGGATGAGCCCACGAACCATTTAGATATGGAATCCTGCGAATCGTTGCTGGAGGCGATCGATGAGTTTCCCGGGTCAGTGATGATGGTGACGCATAATGAGTTGTATCTGCACAGGTTGGCAACGCGGTTGATCGTGTTTGACCGTGGCCAGGCGAAGGTCTTTGAGGGCACCTATCAGGAATTTTTAGATAAGATTGGCTGGGAGAATGAAGAGGATGAAGAAGGAAAGCCGCTCGTGGTTCGTAGTTCAGGGTCCATAGCCAAGGCAAAACCAGATGCTAAAAAAACAATAAAGCTAAAAAAGGCGATATTGGTGCAGGAAAAATCTCAGGTGCTCAAGCCGCTGGAAGAGGAAATGAAACAATTGGAAACAGCTATCGCGGCCTTGGAAAAAGAACTGCATGATGGCACGGAAGCATTGATCCAGGCGTCAACTACAGGGAACGGTAGCGCTATTAGTGAGCTAGCCAAGCAGTTACACTGCTTACGGCCGGAGATTGAAGGATATTACCACCGCCTGGACAAAGCGCTGACGCGGTATGAGAGCAGGAGCCAGGAATTTAAAGAGAAAATGGAGAAACTGTTAGAGGCTGAAAGCTAATGAGGAGGAAATATGTCTGGTAAATCTTTATATATCTTATTGATCACTGTTGGGTCAATAGCGGGAGGTTATGTCCCATGCTTATGGGGAGGCAGTATGCTTTCCTTTTCGGGATTTTTTTTTAGCAGCGTTGGCTCGATCATCGGGTTTTGGGTGGCCTATCGGATAATGAATTGAAAGAGATATTGTATCAAGCTTATCCCGCGGAACATGACCGGCTGGACAGGTTTTTTGCGGAAGTGGATAAGTTGGTTGCGGCGACCGGGTCGTTTATGACTAAATTCAGCCTGTGGGCTAAGCTGACAGCCGGCCTGCGGATACCGCTTTCGTCGGAAATCATTTTGAAGTATAGGAAAAATAAATGAAGGCAAAGCGCCTTGAAGTAGTACAAGCTAATCTAAAAAAAAGCCAGCTGGAAGCAATACTTATTACTAATCCAGTTAATCTATTCTATTTATTCGGTTTGGGCGGGGAAGAATGCTTTGCCCTGATCACGCCTAAAAATGCATGGCTATATGTATCTGTGCTGAATTTGCCCGAAGTTCGACACTTGGTCAAGAGAGCCAGGATTAGCCTGTCTGCTAATAAGGAAACAGTAATTAGTAATGTGGAATCCCTGGCTTTGCGCAGCATCGGGTTTGAAAGCGCTCATCTAACGTTGCAGAGATTTAGGGCCTGGAAAAAAATATCCCGGCCGGCAAAGCTCGTGCCAACAGTGGACTTTATAGAAAATTTGCGCTTAACCAAGAAGCCGGATGAATTAGCTCTGATCAGGAAGGCTGCGGCGATCGGCGACCAGGTATATCGCCGGATGCTGCCCTGTATCAGGAGAGGTCGAACTGAGCAATATATTGCCAACAAAGTGGAGGCTCTGATCAGAGAAAAGGGATGCGAACCGGCTTTCAAGACCATTGTGGCCAGTGGGCCGGGGAGCGCAATACCGCATCATGCTATAAGTAACCGGAAGTTGAAAATAAATGATATTGTAGCGCTGGATTTTGGGGCTATATATAAAGGGTATCGTTCTGACTTGACACGGACAGTATTTTTAGGTAAAATTAATAAGCTATTTAAGTCATTATACCACGTGGTGCTAGAGGCCCAGACTAAAGCGATAGCCGCGCTTGGTCCGGGGGTAAAAACTCAAGCCATAGACCAGCTGGCCAGGGGAATCATTGCTCAGGCAGGTTACGGACGTTATTTCATCCATACTACCGGACATGGAGTAGGTTTAGAGACTCATGAGGCCCCGTGGTTAGGTAGTAAAGATACAATGATCTTGCAACCTGGCATGGTGGTAACCGTGGAACCGGGAATTTATATTCCAGGTCTGGGCGGAGTAAGGATAGAGGATATGGTTTTAGTAACGGCTACCGGCCATGAAGTTTTAACGAAAGCAGCTAAGTAAGAATGACCAATGACAAAGTAACAACCAGTTACCAATGATTGAAAATTGGGATTGGTGATTTGATTTGACATTTGAATTTGGTAATTGGATATTTATAATGGGAGGAAGTGTAATACGTGATTACCGCAGGAGATTTTCGCAATGGACTAATTTTTAAGTATGAAGGGGCGCTGTACAAGGTAGTGGAATTCCAGCATCATAAGCCAGGCAAAGGCCGGGCTTTTATGCGTTCCAGGATCAAAAATGTGCGTAATGGAGCAGTTCTTGAGCGAACGTTCAGACCAGACGAAAAGATTGAAAATATTACGCTGGAACTGCAAAAAATGCAATTTCTATACAAACAAAATGAACGCTATGCGTTCATGGACCAATCAACATATGAACCGGTAGAGCTGGATATTGAACATTTAGGTGAAAATGCTAAATTCCTGAAGGAAGGATTGGAAGTAACAGCGATCAAGCATGAAGGGGAAATTATCGGTGTAGATCTGCCTATTGCTATCGAGTTGAAAGTGACCTATACTGAACCGGGGTTGAAAGGCGATACCGTATCATCTACCTATAAGGCAGCCACCCTGGAAACCGGGGCGGTGATCCAAGTGCCGCTTTTCATAACCATAGGGGATGTGGTCATTATTGATACACGTAACGGAGAATACCAGTCGAGGGCGTAAAGCAGTTTGCCAGTAAATGCGAGAAGCAGTCAAACCGAAGAGCAGTAAGAACGAAAGGCAGTAAACTGTATTTGCTTTGACTGGCAACTGTTCCTCGTACTGACGGTAGTTATATTTTACTGCTTAGGAATTTCAAACCTAAGCCTGATTACACGGATTTCCAAAAGATTACACCGATTACCAGCCTATCGTTGATAAAAATCTGTGCCTGTCCCCGCGGTCTTGATCCCGATTTATCGGGATCAGCAGGGGATAATCAGTTAGCGGAACGAAGGGGAGTCTAACTTGCTGTTTTATTGAGGAGGTTACATGGAAACCAAAGATATCAAGAAATTCCTGGAAATGATTGAAGATACGGATATTGTGGAACTGAACTGGGAAAAAGACGGCCAGAAAATTGGCTTTCGGAAAAACGAAGGGGCGGTAAAGAACGCGCCCCAGGAAGAATTGCCTGCCGCTAAAATGATCAAGGCTAATGGCAATGGTAACGGGAAATCCCAAGTTGCCCAGGTTGAAGTTTCCCAAAACTATCATCTCATCAAATCTACCATGGTGGGAACGTTTTATATTGCTCCGGCAGCGGATTCTCCTCCCTATGTGCAGGAAGGTACCAAGATTAAGAAGGGGCAAAAGATAGCGGTGATCGAAGCCATGAAAATAATGAAAGACGTAGTATCTGATACCGCTGGCCAGATAATTAAGATCCTGGTAGAAAATGGCCATCATGTAGAATATGGACAACCCATCTTCACCATCCAGCTCAATCCGGTTGAATAGCAGTCAAGACGAAATTTATAATCCGCGTAATCGTTTTCAAAAAAAGGAGCAAAAATGTTTAAAAAAATTCTGATCGCTAATCGCGGTGAAATTGCTCTGCGCATCATCAGAGCGTGCAAGGAAATGGGAATACGCACCGTGGCTGTACATTCTGAAGAAGACCGGGAATCATTACATGTCGAGGTGGCTGATGAAAGTGTCTGTATCGGTCCGGCCCAGTCGTCGGAGAGTTACCTGAACATACCTAATATTATCAGCGCGGCGGAGATTACCGGCGCTGACGCTATTCATCCGGGATATGGTTTCCTGTCCGAGAATTCCTATTTTGCCGAAGTGTGCGAGAGTTGTAATATCAAGTTTATCGGGCCCTCTAAAGAAGCTATCCTGAAAATGGGCGATAAAGTCCAGGCCAGGGCCATTATGGATAAAGCCGGAGTGCCGATCATTCCCGGTAGTGAGGGTGTGATCTCCACAGTTGAAGAAGCCTTAAAACTGATCAAAAAAGTGAAATATCCCGTAATCGTGAAAGCTGCCGGCGGCGGCGGCGGCAAAGGGATGCGTATCGTGCAAAATGAAGAAGCCCTGAAAAACGCTATTTTGACTGCCCAGAATGAGGCGAAGCGGGCGTTCGGCAATCCGGAAGTATATATTGAAAAGTATGTGGAAGAACCGCGCCATATCGAGTTCCAGATCATGGCTGACGTCAAAGGTGACGTGGTTTATCTGCCGGAGAGGGATTGTTCCATCCAGCGGCGTTATCAAAAATTGCTGGAGGAATCTCCTTCGACTTTTGTTTCTGAAAAACTGCGCAAAAAAATGGGCAAGGCTGCCTGCCGGGCCGCCAAAGCGGTAAAATATGTAACCGTAGGCACAGTCGAGTTCCTGGTAGACAAGCAGAGCCATTATTACTTTATGGAAATGAATACCCGTATCCAGGTGGAGCATCCGGTAAGCGAACTAGTAACCGGCATTGACCTGGTAAAGGAGCAAATACGGCTGGCGGCCGGGGAGTGCTTGGCCATCGACCAGAGTGATATAGAAATAAAAGGTCAGGCCATTGAATGCCGCATTAATGCCGAAGACAGTGAAAAAGATTTTATCCCTTCCCCAGGGAAAATAACCAGATTCCTGGTCCCGGGCGGTCCGGGAGTGCGGGTTGACACCCATATCTATACCGGTTATACCATTACTCCTTATTATGATTCCATGGTCGCCAAGATCCTGACCTACGGGCATGACCGGAACGAAGCGACCATCCGCATGCAGCGGGCGCTGAGCGAGTTCGTGATCGAGGGAGTGAAAACCACTATCCCGTTCCATTTGCGGATTCTGGATAACCAGCACTTTAAGAAAGGTGAAGTATATACTAATTTTATCCAGAAGAGGATCATTGAAGAAGTCGCGAAGCAGTAAAAAATAGGCACAAAGTTTTAGAGCAAAAGCAGGCACAAAGGCACAGAGTTTAGCGTAAACAAGGTGTAAAGGCAGGTTATAATGAAAGAAAAGATCAGTAAAATATTGGCTGCGCATGAACAGGTATATAAAAATGTAGCTAAAAACAATATAAGTGATATTGAAAAAATAGCTAAAGTTATTATTACAAGTTACCGTCAGGGAGGCAAGGTGTTTTTTTTCGGTAATGGCGGCAGCGCGTCTGATGCCCAGCACCTGGCTACCGAGTTGGTGTGCCGGCTGAAGCTGGAACGTAAAGCGCTCCCGGCTATGGCCTTAAATACCAATACTAGCCTATTGACTGCCCAAGGCAATGATTATGGCTTTGAAACTGTGTTTGCCAGGCAGATAGAGGCTTTTGCCGCCAAAAACGATGTAGCCATTGGCATCAGCGCCAGCGGGAACTCGGAAAATGTTCTTAAGGCGATCGTCCTGGCCAGGAAATTGGGTTGTGTGACCGTTGGCTTCAGCGGTGGAGATGGCGGAATACTGGCTAAAACAGCGGACCTTAATTTTATCGTTCCCAGTACTATGACTCAGCATATACAAGAGATGCATATCACTGCCGGACATATTATTTGCGAACTGGTAGAAGAAGCGCTAGCGAAAAGCGGATAGCGGATAATGAAAACTATGAAAAAAATAGTAAGAGCAAAAGAAAAAATTATTGCTAGAAAAAAACTGACTGAAACATTAGCCAGCTTGCGGAAACAAGGTCAAAAGATAGTTTTTACCAACGGCTGTTTTGACCTGTTGCATGTAGGTCATGTGCGTTATTTGAATAAGGCCAAACAGCAAGGTGATGTTCTAATAGTGGCGCTGAACACTGATGCTTCGGTAAGAAGATTGAAGGGACTCCCTCGCCCCCTGGTGCCGCAGCGGGAAAGAGCCGAAATCATAGGAGGATTGGCAGCCGTGGATTATGTTACCTTTTTTGGCGAAGAGGCGCCGGCAGATATTATTGCCGAACTCAAACCTCACGTACTGGTCAAAGGGGCAGATTATAAGGCAAAAGATATAGTAGGCAATGCTTTTATAAAAAATAGCGGGGGCAGAGTGGTGCGGATTCCGTTGGCCAAAGGCCAGTCTACCACTAACCTGATCAAAGATATAGTGCGGAAATATGGATAAAAAACAAAATATTAATCCCGTTAGAGATAATACTGTGAATAAACTATATAATATACGGATTAGACAATGCGCACGAAAGGCGTAAGATAATAATATGATCTCTAACAGGGTTAATCGGGTTTTAGACGTCAATATTAATCGTGCCCGGGAAGGACTCAGGGTTCTGGAAGATGCGGCGCGATTTATTATTAATAACCGGGAGACAACTGCTACTTTACGTTCCTGCCGGCACGCGTTGGATCAGAGCGTTAGAAAGATCTATCCGCAATTACTTGCGGCCAGGAATTCAGGTGATGACCTGGGACGCACGTTCAAAGAGTCTAAGCGAAAGAATTTACAGGGCTTGATCATTGCCAATTTTAAGCGGGTGGAAGAGGCGGTCAGGGTGCTGGAAGAATTTGCCAAATTAATAAGCGCCCGGCAGGGCGGTATTTTTAAAAGTATCCGGTTTGAAATGTATCAGGCTGAAAAAAAATTAATGAAATACCAGGCACAAAGAAAGTACAAAAGCAAGGCACAAAGGCACAAAGTTTTAAGTATAAGGCACAGAGTTAAAAGAAAGTAGGAAGCTAAATATTAAGCACAGAGTAAAAGATTAGGAATTTTGTTTCGCTTTAGAATTTGTTCTTGTACTTTCTTTGTACCTGCTTTTGTTTTAAAACTTTGTGCCTTTGTGCCTTAGTGGAGGTATAACAGAGTGAAAATGACCCAAATGGAATCTGCCCGGGCAGGCCAGGTTACCCTGGAAATGCGGACCGTGGCCCGGAAAGAGGGTATGAATATAGAACTGCTGCGGCAACTGGTGTCCAAGGGCAGGATTGCCATTGTCAAAAACCAGGCCCATCATAAAGCCGGTCTTAAAATATGCGGAGTCGGCCAACATTTGCGTACTAAAGTCAATGCCAATATTGGGACCAGTCCGCCGCAAAATTCAATGGCTCTGGAGAGGGAAAAATTAGCCGCCTGTATAAAATACGGAGCTGATGCCGTGATGGACCTTTCTACCGGCGGAAACTTGCGACAGATGAGACGAACTATTCTCCGGGAATCGACTATCCCAGTGGGGACGGTGCCTATTTACCAGGCGGTAGTAGATACGGTGCGGCAGGGGAAAAGTGTCCCCCAGCTGAAAGCTGATGATTTTTTTGCTATTATTGAAGAACAGTGCAAAGATGGAGTTGACTTTATTACCGTGCATTGCGGTGTTACCAGGAAAGTGATAGAAACACTTCAAAAACACAAAAGGGTTATGGGCCTGGTCAGCCGTGGCGGGACTTTCCTGGCAGAATGGGTAGTGCGCAATAAAAAAGAAAATCCGCTGTTTGAGTATTATGACCGTTTATTGGATATTGTCCATACCTATGATGTGATTTTGAGTTTGGGTGATGGCTTACGACCGGGTTGCGGGGCTGATGCCACTGACCAGGCTCAGCTGGCAGAATTAAAAATACTTGGCGAACTGGCCAAAAAAGCCTGGCGCAGAAATGTTCAGGTAATGGTCGAGGGGCCGGGACATGTCCCGTTAAATCAGATTGAAAAAAATATTATTCTCCAGAAGAAATTATGTGCCGGTGCGCCATTTTACGTGTTAGGCCCCCTAGTGACTGATATCGCCCCGGGATATGACCATATTACCTGCGCGATTGGCGGCGCTCTGGCCGCCAGTTACGGAGCTGACTTTTTATGTTATGTGACTCCAGCCGAACATTTGCGTTTGCCAAACATCGCTGATGTAAAAGATGGGGTCATGGCCTCGCGTATCGCCGCCCATGCCGCAGATATTGTCAAAGGAGTAAACGGTGCGGCGGTTTGGGATAGGAAAATGTCAGTTGCCCGCAAAGCCCTGGATTGGAAAACACAAGGTAAATTCAGTCTTGATCCGGGAATATTCACTAGAGAAAAGAATAAAACGCATTTAAGAAATAAATTCGGCTGCACCATGTGCGGCGAATATTGCGCGATGAAAGAAATGGATAAATTTATATGATTCAGGAGATCTCTTTTTCTAAAAAGGTTTTATATATTGCGGGTTATATTCTTGTCCTGATATTGGTCCTGGCTGGTTGTCAGAGTAAAGTAAATTCAGTCACGGTCTTTGGTCCAAAAGAATTGGCTATCGGAGTGGTGTTGCCAAAAACCGGTCAGCATGCAGAACTTGGGAAAAGTGCCCGGCAAGGGATAGAATTTGCGGTTGATGAGTTAAATAAAATCGGTGGCATACGCGGAATAGCGCTGAAAGCTACATTTATTGATGATAATAGCCAGCCGGTAAAGTCAGCCCAGGCAGTCAGTAGTTTGGCTGAACAACCGGACATTGTGGCTGTAATTGGTGGCCTTACCGATGAACTGGCTTTTGCCGGAGGTATCCAGGCTAATCGTCGGAAAATAGTTTTTATAACTCCAGCTGCAGGAGCTATCGGTATACCTGAATTAGGCCCGTATGTTTATAGGAATAAGATGAATTACAGTATTAACGCGGCGAGATTAGCCGAATATCTGTTCCAAATAGAGGGCAAACGTTCCTATGCTATTATGTACCCATTCAACGAATATGGCGTCAATATGGCCGAGATATTCGCCCGGCGGATCAAGGAATTAGGTGGCGTAGTTGCCGGCAAAGAATCTTATACCGTAAATACGTATAGTTTTAATTCGACTATTGCCAGGATAAGCAGCCGCGAGTTACAAGTACTTTTTGTGCCCTGTTACGCTTCAGAACTGCCAGGGATCGCCGAGCAGTTATACCAGAACGGGGTCATGACGATGCTGGCTGGCGTGGATTCCTGGACCAAGGATGGTAAAGTCAGCCAGGGAATAGGCTTTCTTGAAGGGGCTATATATACGTCTAGTTTTTATATAGACAGCCATAGCCGGAATGTCGTTGAGTTTGTGCAGCAATATAAGCAGAAATTTGGCGAGACCCCGGATACAATAGCGGCTCACTGCGTTGATACGGTGCGCTTGCTGGCGCAATGCATATACGCCGGCGGGTTTAATCGCGAAGCTATTAAAAACGAATTGCTGCTCATTAAAAATTATCCCGGCTTGACCGGTAAGACCACTTTCGGCGGTAACCGGGAGGCCGAGAAGCAGCTTTTGTTTTTAACCGTCGAGAGAGGGGAAATAGAGAAAATTCAATAGTCAGTAAGAGTAAGGAACAGTCAGAATAAGAACAGTTGCCAGTCAGTACAAAAACAGTAAGAGCAAATCTTTATTCATCGCTATTAACTGTTTCTAGTTCTTACGGCTCTAGGTCTTGACTGCCTTTCGTATTTACTGGCAAACTAAACTAAGGGAGCCACAATGACCGAACACAAGAGACTTAAAAAATGGGTTGAGGAATGCGCTAAGATGTGCCAGCCGGACAAAATTGTCTGGCTCAATGGTTCTGAGGAAGAAAGAGCTACCTTGGAACAACAAGCCTGCGATACCGGAGAGGTTATTAGATTGAACCAGGAACTAATGCCTGGTTGTCTGTACCATAGGACCGCGCCTAATGATGTCGCCCGCACTGAAGATCTGACCTTCATTTGCACTGGCAAAAAAGAGGAGGCCGGGCCAAATAATAACTGGATGTTGCCAAAAGAAGGATACAAAAAAGCCAGGGAAATTTTTGCCGGGGCTATGCGCGGCCGTACCATGTATGTCATTCCGTTTTCCATGGGTCCAGTCGGTTCGCCCTTCAGCAAAATCGGGGTGGAGCTGACTGACAGTATTTATGTGGCGCTGAACATGAGGATCATGACCAGGATCGGCGCTAAAGTCCTGGAACAACTCGGTAAAGACGGGGAATTCACTAAAGGCCTGCATAGCAAAGCGCAATTGGATATTACCAAACGGTTAATCCTGCATTTTCCGCAGGATAATACGATCTGGAGCGTAGGCAGCGGTTATGGCGGAAACGTACTACTGGGTAAGAAGTGTTTGAGTTTAAGAATAGCCAGCTATTTAGCCAGAAAGGAAAACTGGTTGGCTGAACATATGCTGATCATGGGAATTGAAGAGCCGAACGGCAGGATCGATTATATCGCGGCAGCCTTCCCGAGCGCCTGCGGTAAAACCAATCTGGCCATGCTGATCCCGCCAGAAGGATTAAAGGTAAAAGGTTATAAGGTTTGGACCGTGGGCGACGATATTGCCTGGATGCGTGTTGATACCGACGGAGCTTTATGGGCCGTCAATCCTGAATCAGGATTTTTCGGCGTTGCTCCTGGTACGAATTCCAAGACCAATCCTAATATGATGGAAGCGATAAAGAAAAATACCATTTTCACTAATGTACTTCTTAAAATTGACGGGACAGTCTGGTGGGAAGAGGGCGATGGGCCGGTTCCGGCAGAGGGTATCAACTGGCTGGGGCGCCCCTGGAAACCAGGGTTGAAAGATGAAAAAGGTAATATTATTAAAGCCGCGCATGCCAATAGCCGTTTTACCGTTCCAGCTAGTCAGTGTCCATCGATTTCCTATCGTCTGGAACATCATCATGGCGTGCTCCTAGCGGCAATTGTCTTTGGCGGTCGCCGCGCGCGCCTGGCGCCGTTAGTGTATGAATCGTTCAGTTGGCAGCACGGTGTTTATGTTGGCGCGACTATGGCCAGCGAGCGCACTGCCGCGCAGTTTGGCAAGCAGGGTGAAGTAAGACGGGATCCGATGGCGCTGTTTCCATTCTGTGGTTATAATATGGCTGATTATTTTAGTCACTGGTTGAACCTAGGAAAGAAAATAGAAAAAAAGCCCAGGATATTCAATGTGAACTGGTTTCGGGTAGATGAAGAAGGGGAATTTATGTGGCCGGGTTATGGCGAGAATTTGCGGGTGCTGGAGTGGATCCTGTCGCGGTGCCGGGGTGAGGTAGAGGCGCACCAGACCCCTATCGGGTATGTGCCGTGGCCCCAGGATATAGATCTGACTGGTTTGAAACTGAATGAACAAAACATGGAAAAACTGGTGGCGGTAGATAAAAATGAATGGCTGGAAGAGCTGCAAGGACATCAGCAGTTCTTCGCACAGTTCGGTGACCGGATGCCCCAGGCTATCTGGGATGAGTATGAAGCCCTGAAACAACGCCTGGAAAGCAAATAAGGTTTTAGTTATACCATATTTAGTATGCCATTTAAACACCACTGCCACCGGCAGTGGTGTTTTTTGTTATTTATAGCAATTTTAGATTGACAAGAAAACAGGTATTGGAGTATAAATAAATATCCGAGTAAAGTGAACCGGGGGAGTTATTGTGAAGATCGGCGTTGTCAGTGACCTTCATGGAAGCCTCTTGGCTTTTGAAAAAACGAGTCATCTTTTCAGGATGAGAAAGGTCGAATTGATATTAAATGCCGGGGATGTTTTTAATTATGGGCCGCGTAATCCCTGGCCCGAAGGATATGCGCCAGGCGATCTGGTGAAAGCCCTTAATGGGTTATCCATCCCCATGATCATCGCCCAGGGAAATTGCGACAGTGAAGTGGACCAGGCGGCGCTTAATGTCCCTTTATTGTCGCCTTGCGTTTTTGTTTATGTGGACGGGAAAAAGATCGTGGTTAACCATGGCCATAAGTTATCTGATGATGAAAAGATACAATTAGCCAAAAGATTAAATATAGATATTTTCATAGTGGGCCATACTCATCTGCCAAAATTGGAACGGCTGGAAAAGATGATTTTGCTGAATCCCGGCAGCCCGGCCTTGCCGAAAGGCAGTCCTACCGCCGGAACTATCGAGATTACCGATACTGAAACAAATATAGAAATATTCAATATTGATACTGGTAATGTAGTAATGCGGTAAATATAAATTCTAATTTCTAAATAATATCTAATGTCTAAACTTTATTAATTTGAATTTTGGGCTTTGAATTTGTTTCTAATTTAGATATTCGGATTTGTACTTATAGAGGGGGTTGGGTGCAAACAGAGATTATTTCCATAGGTACCGAGCTCTTGTTAGGCAAGGTGAATACCAATGTTAGTTATCTAAGTGAAAAAATAACCGGCCTTGGTCTTAATTTAGTATATGAGACCACGGTTGGCGATAATAAGGCCGCCATGGCTGAGACTTTCCGCCAGGTTTTCAAAAGATCACAGGTAATTTTTATAACCGGCGGACTGGGGCCTACTTTTGATGACCTGACCAGGGAAGTAATAGCCGAGGTGCTGGCCAAGAAGCTGATCTTTAGCCGGCAGGCGATGCAGGCAGTGGCTGCATTTTTTGCCAGGCGCAGCCAGGAGATGCCCAAGAAAAACGAAAAACAAGCCTATTATATTGATGGCGCGCGTCTTATTCCTAACGAAATAGGCACCGCTCCGGGACAGATCATAGAACTACAGAAGGATCAGGATTTTAAAGCGGAAACTATCATTTTGCTGCCTGGTCCGCAATTCGAAATAGAACCAATGATGAAAAAAGTAGTCCTGCCTTTTCTAAAAGATAAATATGAGCGAGGATTGACCAGGTTGCACACAATGCATGTGACCGGGATGAGTGAGAGTAAAGTAGATGAAGAAATAAAGGACCTGGTTGAGGTAGAGCGCAAACTGGAAGGCGGCGACCTGCGGTTTGCCCTGGTAGCGCGGCCAGGGGTCGTCGATGTGGTCATTATCGGCGCCGGAAAAAACGAAATGTTGATAGACGACTTTATGGCCAAGGCTAAAAGTGAATTAAAAGAAAAATTAGGAAATAATATATTCGGCGAAAATGAGGAGTCCCTGCCACAGGTCACAGGAAATCTGTTGGGCCGGAAGAAAATGACGGTGAGCCTGGCTGAGAGTTGTACCGCGGGACTGTTGAGCAAAATGATCACTGATGTTTCCGGTTCATCTATGTATTTTAAGGGTGGGGTGGTTGCTTATAACAATCTGGTAAAGAAAGAAGTCTTGGGGGTCTCAGCGGAAAGCCTGGAAAAGCAGGGCGCAGTCAGTCAGCAAGTAGCTCTGGAGATGGCCCGGGGAGTGAAAAAATTATGCCGATCAAATATTGGTATTAGTATTACCGGCATTGCCGGTCCTGGAGGAGGCACCCCGGAGAAACCTGTAGGACTGGTATATTGCGCGTTAGTCGCTGACACTGGTGAACAGTGCAATGAACAGCATTTTGCCGGCAACCGGCGGGGAATCAGGGAAAAAGCGGCAATCTACACCTTGGATCTGCTGCGCCGGTATTTATTATAAGGAGAGGTCATGTTAAATATTAAAGAGTATATAAAAGATATTTTAATTGACCGGGAAATGAAACAGAAGATCGATTTTTTCAGTAAAGTCAATATCTTCAACGGTTTAAGCCGGTTTGCCGTCGGCAAATTAGTGACCGCTATGTACTCCCGTAAATATGAAGCCGCAGAGATCATCTGTCCAGAGCAGGAATTAGGGAAAGCTCTGTTCATCATCATGAGCGGGGAAGTGGCTATTACCCGCCAGAGCGGTACGCGGCGAGAAGATAAAATAATTTCCCGCTTGAAAAGCGGGGATTTCTTTGGGGAAATGGCCTTACTGGAAGAAAAACCTCGTTCCGCCACTGCCACAGCCTTGACTGATGGTGAGCTTTATATTATCTATAAAGCGAATTTTGACAGTATGATCGAAAAGGACCCTAAAATAGGATTAATGGTTATTAAAAATATAGCGGTCATTCTTTCGGCTCGCCTACGCGGGATGATCAATGAGGGTAAGTAGATTCGTAATAAATATGTTTTTTTACTTATTATCAGCGCGGTTTTATTCTGGTTCTCTTATGAGATCAGGAGTGTCCTGTCTCCTTTTTTAATCTCTGTCGTTCTGGCTTATCTTTTCAACCCTTTAATAAACCATTATCATGCCCAGGGATACAAAAAAGGGGTCATTGTCCTGATTCTTTCTTTTATCTGTTTGCTTATTGTCGTAGAAACAGTGATTTTCGTGATGCCAAAAGTCATTGCTGAGCTAAATCAGTTGCAGAGTTCATTGCCCAAAATTGCCGTGCAGGTCAGGAATTCACTAGCCAAGGTTCAGAACCAGTTGAGTGCGTACTATCCGCCTTTAAAAAGTAAAAATTTACCTGATCTGGTGATGCAGAAGATCAATAGTTTTGCCGCCAGTGTCCCAGCGCACTTGCCGCAGATCATCGGCAATTTTTTTAATTTCCTCTCTTTGTACGTATTGGTGCCCTTTGTTACTATTGCTTTATTGCTCGACACTAACCGGCTGGCAGATTGGTTATTCTCTATTATTCCCAGTCGCCATACGGAAACCATTTTAAGCATTATTTCCGAGATCAATCAAGTGATGCGTGATTTTATCCAGGGACAAGCCATGCGCTTGTTCTGGCTGACCGCGCTCACGGTCTTTGGTTTATTATACCTGAAAGTGGATTTTGCTTTAATATTCGGTTTATTGGCCGGTATCTTTAATATCATTCCGGTTCTGGGAGCTTGGCTAGGGGCTATCCCGCCGATTTTGATGGTCATTGTACAGGGGGATATCTCCATGGTGTTCAAGCTCGCGCTGTTGTTCATTGGGATTCAAGTCCTGGATAATACCATCATTTCAACGTACTATTTATCTACCAGTGTCAATTTGCATTTTGTCATCGTTCTGTTTGTGCTTATGGTCGGAGCGGAATTCTTTGGCTTGCTGGGGGTTATCCTGTCTGTCCCGGCAGCCAGTATGATCAAGGTAGTCATGGGAATACTCTACCACGATTACCAGCATAAACAAAAATTGGAAATGCCGCAGCCACAACCAGATTAGTCCCAAGAACCGAGATTGGATTATGCCTGCCGGCGAGGCAAGGAATTCGACAACCCGTCAAAGTACGATGGCGGGCGACCAAAACTGCGAGTAGGTTGGCATCTTTTCTGGGGATAGGGGGGCGCGGTTGCGTATTTTTGTAGCTATCGGGGTTGATCAGGAGATTAAAAATAAAGTAGTTGAAGTGCAGGAACAGTTAAAACTTTCTAAAGCTGATGTTCGGTGGGTGGCGAAGGATAATTTGCATCTTACCCTGCATTTTTGCGGTGAAGTAAATGATCAGCAAGCGCAGGATATTATCCATACTTGCCGTGGACTAGCGTCTGAATTTGCCCCATTTTCTTTGGGCCTTAAACATCTTGGCTCCTTTCCTCCCTATGGCGACCCGCGCCTTATCTGGACGGGTGTGGAAAATGGCCGGGAAGAAGCAATTACTTTGATCGAAGCGACCAAGCGTCATCTTACGATGGTCACCGGAGTAACGGAGAAAAAAGATATTTCTCCTCATTTGACTATTGGGCGTATCAGGACCACGGCAAATATTGGGGTGCTTACCACCCAACTGCATAAATTGGCCAATCTGGAATTTGGCACCCAAATGGTAGATAAGATAATAGTCATGGGAAGCAAGCTAAAACCAACCGGGCCGCAATATGCTGTGCTGGAGGAGATCAAGCTGGCAGACCCGGGAAAATAATCTGTGTAATCTGGTTTTTAATCTGTGTAATCAAGGGCTGAACGATTTTTGTGAAGCCCTAATAAAGGAGGCGAGAAGAGATAGATGGCTAAAAAAATCCTCAAGGCAAGCCTAGTGGTAATTATTTTTAGTTTCATCCTGAGAGCGCAGATCAGTAATATTTCTACAGCCGCGACAACAGATTTTAGTAATTTTGATTTTAAGGAGTATTTAAGCAAACCGCGGCTGGCTTTGACTTTTGACGATGGCCCGCATCCGGTTTATACTAATGCGATATTGAAAATCTTGGAGCAGGAGGGGGCGAAAGCTACTTTTTTTGTAGTAGGCAAGCAGGTGAAGATTTTCCCGGAGTTGTTGCTGGAAATAGCCCACAGCGGCAATGAGATCGGCAATCATACGTACCATCATTATAATTTAGCTCAATTGGATGCCGGGCAAGTCAATTATGAGATCAAGACCAATGAGGAATTGATCCAGCGGATTACCGGCCTGACCCCGCGGTATTTTCGTCCGCCAGGTGGCCATTATAATTACAATGTGGTAGAGGTCGCCAGGGAAAACGGCGAAGATATGGCTTTATGGTCGATCCATACCAATGATACGGCTCGCCCGACGTCTGAATACATTTGCCGGCGGGTACTGCAGAATGTGGAGGACCGGAGTGTCATCCTCTTGCACAGCGGAGTACCGCAAACTCTGGCCGCGCTCCCGGGACTGATCAGGGAATTAAAGAAAAAGGGCTTCCGGTTAGTCACGTTAAGCGAATTAGATAAAGGCGGCGAGTCTTCTTGATGCTTAGGAATTTCAAACCACACGGATTTCTAAAAGATTACACCGATTAAAAGCCTATTCGCTGATAAAAATCTGTGTAATCTTCGTAATAATCTGTGCCTGTCCCCGCGGTCCTGATCCCGATTTATCGGGATCAGCAGGGGATAATCAGTTAGCGGAACGAAGTGGAGCCTAACTTGAAAAGGATAATGGGTTTGGATGTGGGAGAGAAAACTATCGGACTAGCGGTAACTGATCCTTTAAATATTATGGCTCAACCCGTGACCACCATCAGCCGAACCAGTCTGGGCAAGGATTTTGCTTTAATTACGGAAACAATACTGACGTATGATATTGGCGAGATAGTCATTGGTTTGCCATTGAATATGGATGGCAGTAGTGGCGAAAAAGTAAAAGTTGTGCTATCGTTTAAAGATCGGTTGTCAGCGGCGGTATCGGTCCCGGTGACTACCTGGGATGAACGGCTAAGTACAGTCGCCATGCAGAAAACTTTAATCGCCGCCGCTGTCTCCAGGCAGAAACGCAAGAAAGTGATCGATAAGTTAGCCGCTGTTTTTATTCTGCAGGGATATATGGATGCCAAAAAAATGAGGCGGAAGAATGGCTAGAAGAAAACTGCTATATTGGGTAACATTATTATGTTTGTTAGTGTTTTTAGTCGGTAGCGTCTATTATACGCCTTATACCGAAAGGATCATTGCCATTGAGCCGGGAATGAATGCCAAAGAGGTGGCTTTACTGCTTAAGGAAGAGCAGATGATCCGTTCTCCCTATCTTTTTATGGCCTATACCAGGTACAAAAAGTTGGGCCATAAGTTGCGTCCGGGATGTTATGACTTAAACAGTGACCTGAGTTTTGCGGCGCTGCTGGAGAAAATATCCAAAGGTGAAACGTATGGCGTAAAAGTGACCATTCCTGAAGGATATACTAGCCGGCAGATCGCCAGCTTACTTTCTACTAAGAAGCTGGTTAACCGGGATCAATTTTTGCAGATTGTCCGGGAAAAGGGGCTGGAAGGCTATTTATATCCTGCTACCTATGCTATCTTGCCCGGGACCAGAACAGAAGCTATAGCCCAGATGATGGTGGAAAAATTCAACTATGTATTTGGCGATCAATTATTAGAGCAATGTGATAAATTAAAATTGACCCAGCGGCAAATATTAATCCTGGCTTCCATCATTGAAAAGGAAGCTAAAATATCAGCAGAAAAACCAGAAGTGGCGGCCGTGTTTTATAACCGTCTCAAAAAGAAGTGGCTGCTCGAATCATGCGCTACCGTGCAGTATGCCTGGGGCAAAACTAAGCCCTTTTTGAGCCGGTCAGACCTGAAAATAAAATCATCCTATAATACCTATCAAAATCCCGGATTACCTCCCGGCCCGATCTGCAATCCGGGACTGGCCTCGATCAAAGCGGCGCTCTATCCTGATAATTCAGATAATATGTTTTTTATCTCTAAAGGAAACGGCACCCACAAATTTTCCCGTTATTACCGGGAACACCTCAAGGAAAAACAACTGCTTAAGAAAAAGTCTTAAGCTTGATTACAGATTTCAAGCACTTAAGCATTAAATCTTTGTAATCATCTTGCTCTAATCTGTGTAATCGTATTTCGAAAATCCGCGTAATCGTCTTTAATAATTTTTTCTTCTGAAGACGTCGGTTTTCAGGGAAGATATCCGGTCCAGGAAGAGAATACCGTCAAGATGATCGATTTCATGCTGTAGTACCACTGCCTCAAAACCCTCCGCAACTATTTTTTTGGGGATAGCATCATTATCAAGCCCTTCCACGATCACTGAAACAGCCCGTTTTACGTTACCGGTATAATCCGGCAGGCTCAAACATCCTTCACGCATCACAAGTTCGCCTTCCCTCTGGGTAATGACTGGATTGAGCAGGACCAGGTTCCCGTGCGGCTGGCAGGGTTTACGGCTGCGGGAACAGTCGATGACCACGATTCGCAAAAGGGTACCCACTTGCGGCGCGGCCAGCCCGACGCAAAAAGGATGAGATATTAAAGTATCTTGCATATCCTTGATCAGTTGTTTGACACCCGGCAGTTCTTGCCGCAACGGTTCGCAAGATGTTTTTAAGATGGGATTGGGATATTTGATAATAGGTAAGATAGACATGATTATAGTTGGTAGCTTTCAATAGGATTGACCGTAATATCTATCTTTAATTTTTTTGCCAGGGTGGATAAAGCGGCCGCCAGACGGGTGATTTTCAGCTGCGCCGGGACATTCACTTCCAGCATCATGATATATACCGGGTTGGCCTCCGCAGAGATTATTTTGGTTTCTACATCGGTAATATTGACTTTGTTCCTGGCTAGAAAGTCAGAGATCAGGTAAACGATCCCTGGTTTATCCGTCCCATAGACTGAAATCATGCAGGGAACGACCTTGCCGGGTTTGGAGGATTTTAATGCTGCCGCCGGCAATGGGCGCAGGGTAATAGCCAGCCTCATTTTTTTTCTAACCTTGGCTAATTTCCGGTCGAGTAGAGTGGGGGTGCTTTTGGGCGGCAGGGTGACCATCAGGATCATGGCAAAATCATTCCCCAGTATTGTCATGCTGGAATCCTCGAGGTTACAGCCGGTTTCGAAAAATACTCTGGATACAGCCGCTACGATGCCTGGACGGTCCTGGCCTATTGCGGTAACAACAACTGTTTTTTTCATACCTCACCTTTCCTGTTATTTTATAGCGGATGTTATAGACTCACTGCTATTATAAAAAAACGATGACCAGCTAACACGATGACCAGATGATAAGTAAAAACCCTTAGTATTTCCGTATTATCGTATCATCGCTTGTTCGTATAAATTGTATTATAGATAGCTGCTGCATAGATTGTCAACGAAAATATGTTGAAGACTGGCTAGTTTTATGCTATTAGTAAAGTATGATGATACCGGTACCGAATCCATTTACACCAAAAACAGGCTGGGAACCAAAAATCATTGTCGGTCGCGACACTGACCTAGAGTTTTTTTCCCGTAAGTTATATGAAGCCAGGCGGGGAAGATGCGACCATTTTGTAATCACTGGCGATTGGGGTATGGGTAAAACTTCCTTGTTGTATAAATTCAAAGAGCTAGCCCAGGCCGCGCATATATTTGCCTCGCTGGTCAGTATTAATGAATTTACCCGCAAGAATAGTGACCTGGACGGCGTTAAATACCTGATTGAACAGATTCCCCGACGGTTCCCAGTGCCCTTATCCCAACTGAAAAATTTTATGAAAGAAATGAAAGCTCTGGATGTTGAAGTGATTGGCCGCGGCCTTATTTTCCCCAAAAAAGTGGAGGGTATTCATCCCCAGACGTTGTTGACAGATGCTTTGCTGGCGCTCTGGCAGGATATCCAGGAACATAGTGAAGCCGGCGTGATCCTGCTGGATGATGTGCAGAATTTCCAGCCCATTAGCGGTCTGTTCACTATTTTAAAGAATGCGCTAACCGATGAACAAATCATCAAAGAAACTAAATTCTTTTTTATCTTGTCCAGTATCCCCAGCGGCTGGGAAAAATTTCAGGCCAAACATCATCCTATCGGACGTTATTTTTCGCCGCGGATCCAACTGCAAAAACTTAATAAAGCAGATATGAGAAAGGTCATTCAAAGCGCCCTGGAAGAGACCGGAGTAGAGTTTGAAGAAGAGATCATAAAACGGGTCATCAGTCATGCGGAAGGCAATCCGTACCAATTACAGCAAGTCTGTGCTGGACTTTATGATAAACAAATCGGGGGCAAAGTAAGTCTGATCAAAAAGATCGAGCCGGAAGAAGATATTTTTTAGTTCCTTTCTAGAGCCTGGTAACAGGCAGGATAAGGCTCCTGGTTATCCTGCATTTTTTATTGCTATTAAGGAGTTTTTATGATAACATTAAATAGTATGTTAAAGAATCCTATTTATACCCGGGAAGCTCTCCAGAAAGTGGTCAGGGAACTGCTGAAGAAGGGAGGCGATTTTGCCGAAATTTTTGTAGAAAAAAGCAGCCTGCAGAGTATTTCCTGTGAAGAGAATAAAATTGAATCTATTGCCAGCGGCCTAGATGTAGGCTTGGGCTTGAGGATCGTTCAGGGCGAGGAGACCTACTATGCGTCTACCAATAGCCAGGACCTGGCCGAGATAGCGGCCTTGGCTGGGAACTTGAGTCAGGCGGCGGGGAAAAGACAGGTAGCAGATAGCAGCTGGAAGATAGTAGATAAAAACTCAGGCCTTGTGCACGCCATAGAGAGATATCCGCAAGGGATAGGGATTACCGAGAAAATCACCTTAGTGAACAGGGTTAATACAACTGCCTGGAAAAAAGATCCCCGGATTCAGCAAGTACAGGTTGGTTACGGGGACCGGACTAAGGAAATCATCATCGCTAATTCACTTGGTTTATTTAGAGAAGAAAAACGCATCTATGTGATCCTGATCCTTAATATAGTAGCCCAGAGCGGTACCATTGTGCAAACCGGGCGGGAAGTGTTAGGAGGATTGTCTGGATTTGAGAAATTCAATGAAGAAGCAGTAGGGGCGCTCATCGATAAAGCAACGGCACGGGCCTTAAAGATGCTGGACGCCAGAAAAGCTCCTTCCGGAAAAATGCCGGTAGTATTGGATAGCGAAGCTGGAGGAACTATGATCCATGAAGCTATTGGGCATAGTCTGGAAGCAGATGCGGTCCAGAAAGGAATATCCCCGGTATACAAAGGCAAAGTCGGACAAAAAGTAGCTTCGCCGCTAATCTCAGTGGTCGATGATGCTACCCTACCCAATATGCGCGGTTCCTTTTCCTGTGATGATGAAGGGACGCCTGCTCAACGCACTGTGCTCGTGGAAAAAGGTATTTTGAAAAATTATCTCTACGACTTGTTCACCGCCAGAAAAGACGGTACCATCTCTACCGGCAATGGGCGCCGGGAATCATATCATTATAAACCTGTCCCGCGCATGACTAATACCATGATCACTCCCGGTGAACATGATCCCAAAAGTATTATTAAATCTACGCCTAAGGGGCTATTTGTAAAAAAGATGGGTGGCGGCCAGGTAAATACCGCGACCGGTGATTTTGTTTTTGAAATAGTAGAAGCCTACGAGATAGTCAATGGAGAACAAAGCCAGCCTGTGCGCGGGGCTATTTTGACCGGTAATGGGCCGGAGGTCCTCAAATCCATAGATATGCTTGGTAATGACTTGAATTTTGAGATCGGTACCTGCGGTAAGGAAGGACAGCATGTGCCGGTAGGCGACGGACAACCAACTTTGCGGATACCGGAGATAATTGTGGGAGGCACGGAATAAAGAAAATTCTAAATTACAAATTTTAAATTCTAAATATTGGTAAAAAACATTAATTTGTCATAAGCGAAGCGATAGAATTTGGCATTTAGAATTTAAGGAGTATAGTTGATGGATATCGGGATTTCGACAGGATTATTTTATACGCATAAGGTGTGGGATTTGCTGTCCCTGATCAAGAAAGCAGGCTTTGAGATAGTCGAACTATGGAATGGCGGCAAGGAGTGGGGTGCGGAGACTCATTTTGACCACCATGACCATAAACAAGTAAAGGCCTTGCAGGATGCGCTTTGGGATCAGCAAATACGTGGCTTGACTATGCATGGCCCGTTCGGAATAAGCTGTGATATTTCTGTTCCTGATGAAAAGGTCCGCAAAAAAGCTATTGACGAAATAGGCCTGGCCATAGAAACTGCCGCCAAGATCGGTGCCAAAATAGTCATTGTTCATTCTGGTAATATGCTGACTAATTCCCAGGATGGTTTTGAAAAGAACCGGCGCATCGAAACCAGTATCCAGAGTCTGAAGATCATCAGCGAGATCGCGCAGAAAAAAAATGTCAGGCTGGCCTTAGAAAATTTGCTGGGCGGCATGGTCGCCGGAGAAGCCTGGCAGCTTGAACAAATCATTGAGGCGCTGGATAAAGACGTAGTAGGAGTTTGCGTTGATGTCTCCCATGCTTCACTAGGCAAGGAACTCGATAAGATCCTGAAAACTTTCTCCAGCCGTATTATTGCGGTCCATATCAGCGATAATCATGGCAAAATGGATGACCATCTTATACCCGGTGAAGGCACGCTTGATTTTGTCAAGATCGCCAGAAAACTGAAAGAGATAAATTACGGCGGAGTATTTACCCTGGAAATATTAGGGGAAGCAGTAAAACGAAAACCCGAAGAAGTATTGAAAGCCGCCAGACAGATTGCCCTGAAAATAATGAAACAAGCTGGAGTGTAATGATGCCGGAACACGCCCCTATCATCATGCACCTGGATAGCGAGCTATCCTGGCGCGGCGGCGAACAGCAACTCATGTATCTGATAAATGGGTTACGGCAGCGTAAGGTCATCAGTTTCCTGGTTTGCCCTCCTGAGAGCGCTCTATTTAAGGAAGCTATTTCTCAGGGTATCTCTGTTTTTCCGCTTAAGATGCGCGGTGAATGGGATATCTGGGCAGCGCAACGCTTGCGGCAATTAGTAAAACATCTCCAGGTGACTATTCTCCATTGCCACTCCAGTCATGCCCATACCATCGGCTTTTTGGCTGCTTTGGGGCTGGAAAGCTGCAAATTAATAGTGACTCGCCGCGTTGATTTCCCGATCAGAAAAAATTTATTCAGCCGACTTAAATACAAACAACACGTTGATAGATATATAGCCGTCAGTGAAGGTGTCAAAAAGGTCTTGGAACTTGATGGCCTTGACCCCGTCAGGATCACCGTGGTCCATGACGGCATAGACACCGGTCACTTTCAATGCCGTGATGAAGCCAAAAACTTGTATCATGAGTTTGACCTTGATCCTTCAAAACCGGTCATCGGCAATGTGGCTGCCCTGGCTCCGCATAAGGACCAGCAAAACCTGCTGCAGGCCGCTAAAATGGTACTGGAGCAGTTCCCTGAGGCGCAATTCCTGATAGTCGGTACCGGGGAATTAGATAGACAGCTAAGACAACTGGCTAATGAATTAGGCATTCTCGATAAAATAAAATTTACCGGTTTCCGGGAAGACGTACCGCAAATATTGACCATACTGGACATATTTGCGGTTTCTTCTTATCTGGAGGGGTTGGGTTCTTCGACCCTCGAAGCTATGGCTGCCGGATTGCCGATAGTGGCCACACGGACTGGCGGTATACCCGAAATAGTGCAAAATAGTATTAATGGTATTTTGGTACCTCCTCGTGACAGTGAATCACTGGCTTGGGCTTTGATGGAACTATTA
>JACRDM010000149.1 GCA_016218565.1 Elusimicrobiota bacterium
ATTAAGGTTTTATTATGGCGGTAGAACGTCCTGTGAAAATCGGTGTTAAATAACTCAATTCCATTTACTATGGCCATCTGGTCACACCTTATCGTAAGGAATCGTAATTTTTTTGCTGTCTTTTGTTCGTTGAATTCTTTTCATCATCTTGCGCATCTTTCTCTTGAGAAGATATTCCTTTACCAGATCGTCTAAAATAGTCATAACAAGGGATATTACAATTAGTATTTCCGCAAAAGTTATCTTCAAAATCCACCGTCTCTTTTGCCCACAAACAAAAAAGGGGCAAACAATACAGTTATAGGTAACACGTTAGTAAAACCGACAAAAGACTGCGCACCTTCCCTGGCCGAAGCCAAGGAATAACACAGCCCTTATCTTACTAACGTGTTAGAGGCCCTAAGTCCTCTCTAAGAAAAAGGCATTCCTATTACAAAGTCTATTCAATTGTCAAGATCAATAATTTTATACGCCAACCGCTTTTTTCTGGATTATTCTTAATTTAAGATTGTGCTTCTTTAGAATAGCTTCGCTTTCTTTATGAATTTTCTTAAGACGTTCAGCAATTGTTAAGTTTTTCTCTTCCTCGTATATCTCTTCCCTTATTTTGTGTAATTCGTCTAAAGTTTTATTCATTTTACAATACCTCCTCAGGGGTCGTTATCTCAATTTCATGATATCCCAATAATCGACTTACGCCCTCTACTCCCAATTTTGTTTTAAGTTTGACGATATGTCTCAAATTCCAACTAACCACAACGTCTAAATCATTTACCACCGCTACCGCAATATGCAAAGCATCGTCTCGATATTTCAAGGGAATAATACCTTCTTGAATGTACTTTTCTGCTACAGCTTCAACCTCTTTGTCCAAGTATATTAAGCTTGGTTTACATTTCTCAATGAGAGCAAACAATTTTTCCCGTTTGTCCGACGGCGCCCGTTCTATTTCCTTAGTTACCACTTCAGAAATATACATTTCACCGTCAATATTGTTCCAATGCTTAAAAAATTGCTCAGTCACTTTTTTCTTGGCTGGTTCATCATCGGCAAAAACAAAATTGAATACTGACGTTTCCAAATAATATTTTATCTTCTTCAAATACGCACCTCTGCCAAAATCTATTGCTATCAATTATAAATATATCAAATTCATGAACAATAAAGCAAGCAAAACTTCCGGTAAATTTGATAAATAGTTTTTAAATCCATTTTCCCCTGCTGTTCTTGCTTAAGGAAAAAGCCTTGAAGCATTTTTCGGGGGGAGAGAAAAGCTTTTCCGCCACTGGTACTTTGGTAAACAGGTAAAGCAGTTAGGTACTGGCCTTTTGAACTGGGCAAAATGAAAAGCTTTAAAACAAATGGGCGAAAGAGTTTTTAAAAAAGATGAGTTTGATTGTGGGCGACAAACACAAGAAACCATTGGTTTTTGATTTTAGCGGCGGGAAAAGGATATGAAAAAGCTTTTCTCTCTTGCTCATGATTCCTGGATTAAGACTGCTTATTTCTATCATGACACTCTCAAAAAAATGTGGAAATATCAAATAATTACTCTCTTACGAAAAGAATTTAAACAAAATCGTCTTAAACTTCCACCTCATCTAAAATATATCAAAACTTACCATGCTTTCTATTCAGGGAAGTATTATATAATAAGATTTTAGAAGAGGAGGTGATAAAATGTTCTCCATTAGTGCTTTTATTATTATTGCTGGTATATTGTTATTAATCGTTGTTTGTGTACAGAAGCGCCCAAAAAAGAAGAGAGTAAGGAACAAAAACCTGAATTAGTTGTTATTGAGTTGCTGAAGTCGTTCTTTCTTGATTTGTTCAAACTGGGTAGAATACTGGCTAGATATAGCCGAGGCTTCCGGTAGTTTTAGCGTTAAGAAATTAATAAATTGCCGGCCTTGCGTGATGCGGAAATCAAGGTGCGGACCCGTAGACAGTCCGCTGGAACCGACATAGCCGATGACTTGTCCCCGTGATACTCGGATCCCGCTCTTGATCCCTTTGGCCCATTTGCTCAAGTGGCCGTAGGTGGAAGTATAGCCGTTAGGATGCTTGATCTTGATGAACCGGCCGAATCCTCCTTCCCACCCGGCAAAAAGTACCGTGCCGTCACCAATAGTAGCTACCGGCGTGCCGCTGGGAGCAGAATAATCTAGGCCAAGGTGCGGGCGAAAGATCTTCAAGATCGGATGCCACCGCCGGCGAGTGAAAAAAGAGGAAATACGGCGATAGTTTAACGGTGACCGCAGGAATGCTTTGCGCAGGGATTTGCCATTGGGGGAATAATAGTCCTTGTGACCGGTGGTTTCTTCGAACAAAATAGCCAGGTGCTCCTGTCCGCTATTGATATAACGGGCGGCGAGGATCTGTCCGTTCTTGATAAAGTTGCCATGGGCATAATACTTTTCATATACTACTGAGAAGGTATCGTCAACGCGCGGATCAGTCAAGAAATCTATTTCATAACTAAAGAGATCCGCGAATCCCAGGACCAGTTCCGGTGATTCTCCGGAAGAAGTCATCGCTTCATACAGATTGGTTTTAATCGAGCCTTGTAAAGCGGCTACCTTCTTTTCCAGCGCAGCTTCAAATTTATTACTGCTAAAATTTTGCCGCGCATCTTGAGTTACTTCATAGGTAATGATCGGACTGGCATAATAGACTAATTTTACAAAAGAGCCGGTATTCTTATTAGTGATAATATCATAGTGGTCACCGACTTTGCATTTGCGCAAATCAAAAATGCTGTTCAGGGTTTTAATAACAGCCTTGCTCTGGGTTCCAGTAAGAACGATATTCTTCAGGGAGGAGCTGAGAGTATCGCCTGCGGCTAAAGTATAGGTCTGGGTTTGCAGCAGAGGGTGTTGGCGCTCATAATCCAGACGCAGCCAATGCGCAATACCTGCCCCGGTAATTACCAAGACCACAATTAGTGGTATGATTAACAGTTGTTTATGCATAATTACATATGTAGCTTTTCTTTTGTTTTTTGTCAAATAAAAAGATAGACAAATAGTTTCAATGTTGATATAATTAATAGCATAGTAATCTGAAATTACTAGGTTTGATTACGCAGATTATTAAGAGGAATTTTGCGGATTAAAAACAAACATGTTTATTTAAAGCTGGGTGATCGTTTTTTGTAATCGGGGTAATCAGTTATTTCTGAGCGAAGCGCAGAATAACAAATAATTGAAAAGAGAGGTATAGAATGAGAAAACAATTTTTCATCAGTTTGCTCATGTTAGGGATAATTTCGGGACAGGTCGCTGCCGCAGATTGGCCGATGTTCCATCAAAATACCGGCCATACCGGTTATCTAGAAGAGCCTTTAGGAAAGGTTTGGAGTTATCCGACCACAAAAGAAATCGTCTCCAGCCCGGTCGTCAAAGAGGGGCTGGTTTTTTTTGGCGCCTATGATAAAAGAGTTTATGCCCTGGATGCCAGGACCGGTGAGAAAAAATGGGATTTTGTGACCGGCGATAAAGTAAAATCTTCCCCCGCGCTGGCTAATGATCTGGTGTTGATCGGCGGCCTGGACAAAAAATTATATGCTCTTAATGCCAAGACTGGTGAAAAAGTCTGGGAATTCCTGACCGGCAAAAAAATCGAATCCAGCCCGGTAACCGGCGAAATAAGTTTCCTGGAAACCCCCACCGCGCCAGCCGCAGGGGAGGCTGGCACGGAAAATAAGAGCGCACCGAAAAAAGTCCCGGTCAAGGTAGCCCTCATCGGTTCTACCGACGAGAAATTATATTGTTTAAAAATAGATACCGGCGAAAAGATCTGGGAATTCAAAGCTAAGGATGAAATACTTTCCACCCCGGCGATCAGTAATGGCATCATCTATCTGGCTACCGGTGGCGGCCGGATATTCGCCATTGATGGAGCCAGTGGCAAGGCCCTCTGGGAAAACCGGAAACTGAGCGGCAATTTTCTGGAATCTTCTCCCGTGGTTATTAGCGGTTTGATATTT
Source organism: Elusimicrobiota bacterium (assembly GCA_016218565.1). GTDB lineage: Bacteria > CAYTYR01 > UBA6262 > UBA6262 > UBA6262 > UBA6262. The sequence goes on from JACRDM010000149.1 coordinate 3,989, forward strand.
ATCGGTTCTACCGGCAGCCGGATGTATGCTCTCAAGGCTGATACCGGCGAAAAGGTATGGGAATTCGCGACTGAAGGCGGTTATATCTGCTCTTCTCCGGCAATAGTTGATGGCCGAATATTTTTTGGGGCCAGCGATTCCAAAATTTATTGCCTGAGCGCCTCCACCGGCGAAAAAGTATGGGAGTACAAGACTGAAAAAATCATCTACGCGTCTTCTCCGGCGGTGGTAAATAACGTAGTCTATATCGGCGCAACAGACAACCGTTTATATGCTTTGGATGCCAAGACCGGAGCTAAATTATGGCAATTTACCTGCGGTAAGCCGATCAATTGCGCGCCCGCAGTGGTTGATGATATAGTGTATTTCGGCAGTGAAGATGGTATATTCTATGCCCTAAATGCGAAAGCAGGGATAAAGTACTAAAAAAAAGCAAAGGTCTATCCTTTGCAGTATAGGAATTTCAATCCTATACTTGATTACCCAGATTAAAAGTCAGATTATTCACCCGGTTAGATATAAAATTAATCAACCGGGCAGGCAGATTTAAGCCAGAGCTGATAAGCAGGGGATAATCAGTTAGCGGAACGAAGTGAAGCCTAACTTGAATGTAACAGCCATCAAAGCCCTACTACAATATCTGGAGCAGGAGAAAGTCAGGTATATATTTGGTATCCCTGGCGGACCTTTAATGCCGCTGTATGATACTTTGTATGATACTCCGAATATTACGCCCATATTGGCTAAACATGAAGAGGGAGCGGCTTTTATGGCCAATGGCTTCGCCCGGGTAAGCGGCGATCTGGGAGTATGTTGCGCTACTACCGGCCCCGGGACAACGAATTTATTCACAGGTGCGGCAGTATGTTATACTGATTCCGTGCCTGTTTTGTTTATTACTGCTCAGATCGCCACTGCGGCTTTTGGCAAAGGCGCCTTCCAGGAAACCACCAGTCATACTATCAATGCCGTAGAAATGATGCGCTATGTCACCAAGTTCAGCGCTATGCCTCCAGATGAACGTAAGATACCTGAAACAATCAGGGCGGCTATTCGCAGCGCTTTAACCGGCGCGCCGGGCCCGGTACATATCAATATCCCGGTTAATTTTATGACTAAAGAAATAAGCCATGAAATGGTAGCCAGTGATTCCTATCATGCGCGCAATCATACTTTTGACCGCTTGGCAGTCAAAGAGGCAGCTCGTTACCTGTTGCAGGCGCAACGGCCGGCTATGCTGGTTGGTAATGGCGTAAATATTGCCCGCGCTAATCAGGAAGTTCGCGATCTGGCTGAGCGGCTGATCATTCCAGTAGCCACCACGCCTAAAGGCAAGAGCGCTTTTCCGGAAAATCACTTATTATCGCTTGGCGTATTTGGTTTTGGCGGCACGCCGCTAGCGGATAAATATTTGTTAAGCGCAGAGGTGGATGTATTACTATGTATCGGCACCAGTATGGGCGAAGTGTCAACGCAAGCCTGGGACCAGCGTCTGAATCCCCGGTTGGCGCTCATCCAGATTGATATTGCCCCGGAACAACTTGGTAGAAACTATCCCATAACCGTTGGTATTACCGGCGATGCCAAAGCTGCTCTCTCTGAAATACTGTACCAGATCAACCGCGACCTCAAGTGGCTCACGTATACCCCACGGATCAGCGCTAAGGATATTTATTTCTTCAAGAAACAATACCAGACGTTCATTAATGAAGAAAAAATGTATGCCGAAGACATGCCGCTTAAGCCCCAGCGATTGATCAAGGATCTGCGCAACAGTCTGCCGCTAGACGCTATTGTTTTTTGCGATGTCGGCAATCATCTGGCCTGGGCTATTCATTATTTCCAAACCTATTTACCGCAGACTTTTTTCCATAACTTTGATTTCGGCGCTATGGGTTATGCCACGGCCGCCGCTATTGGCGGGAAATTAGCTGCTCCTAACCGGCCGGTGATTTCCATCATTGGCGACGGTTGCTTTGCCATAAACGGCATGGAAGTGGCCACTGCGGTCAACTATAATATCCCGGTTATTTGGGTGGTCTTTAATGATGCCAGGCTGGGGATGGTCTATCATGGTCAGCAACTGCAATTCAAGGAGCGGTATCTGGCTTCATCCTTCCAGCGGATGGATATTGCCAAAATCGCCGAGGGTCTCGGCGCTCAGGGTATTAAAGTGGAACGGCCGGGCGAATTAAAACAGGTTATGCCGCAGGTGCTGGCTTCCAGGAAACCAACCGTCATTGATTGTATCGTCGATGCCGATGAAATACCGCCAATTCAATCGCGCATTCAGGCGCTCAATCGTTTCTTTGGGCGTACTCCAACTAGCGAGAAGGTACATGGCCAAAAAGATTTTTAGATTAAAGTCTTTATTTGAAAAGATTGTTTTTGGTTTAAGCCCGGTACTGGTCGTGGCTTTAGGGTGCGTGGGCCTGCTGAACTATGATAGCGCTAAAAAATTCATTTTGTTATCCAGCGGCAACCTTTACCCGGCAGTACCGGTAAAATTATTAGTGGTCGCCTCTATCCTGGCCGTGTCCAGTATTAGTATCATTGGTATGTTTATTATCACCAGGATGATCCTCAAGCCCTGGTATGACCTGCTCCGTAATATACAACTCATAAAGCAGGGGATACCAGAGCCGCTGATCGAGATCAAATCACATGATGAGATTCGCAAAATTGCCATGACCTTTAATGAAATGACTACCGAGCTCAAACGCTATCTGGCTGAATTGCAGCAGAAGATGGACCATATTGCCGCCCTGCATGAATTAAGCGAAGCTTCCTCCAAACGATTGGATGAAGAGAAAATATTGCGGATTGCTCTTACCGCTGGCATTAAAGGGCTGGGCTTTGAACGCGGGGTGCTTTACTTGATTAACCAGGAAGAACAGGTGATTGAGGGCAAATTAAGCGTAGGTATGACTGATTTTATCAGTGAACGGGAGATCCAAAAAAGGCACGTTCCTTTATACGGCACAGATATCCTCAACGAAGTGGTGCGGCATAACCACGCCTATAATGTGGTTGACCCGGCCCACGATCAACGCTGTGACCGACAGTTTATGAGCGAAACCAAGACTAAAGCGTTCTGCCTGGTGCCGATCCGGACCAGTGAAAGAATCATCGGTATTTTCTCCGCTGATAATTATTTTAGTTCACGGCTGATCACTGATGAGCAGGTAGGCAATCTGGCAACTTTTGCCAACACTGCCGGGTTGGCCGTAGAAAATGTGCGGTTATATAATGAACTGCAGACCAGGTATGAAGAACTGAAGATCCTGGATAAATTGAAAGCGAATTTTATTGCCAATGTCACCCACGAACTGCGCACACCACTGACCCCGGTCAAAGGATATGTAGATGCGATCATTGACGGTACCCTGGGTAAAGTGCCTGAAGAACAGTTCAAGGCTCTGAAAATCGTGAGTGCTAATGTCAATACAGTTATTAGCCGGGTAAACCAACTGGTAGACTTTGCCCTGGTTGAGCAAAAAGAATTGAAGAGCGAACCCCAGCCATTTGATCTCGTAAAAGTTATGCAAGACTGCGCCGATAAGATAGAAAACCAGGCCCTGGACAAAGGATTAAAATTCTACCGGTTTCTGTCAGAGGACCTGCTGACGGTCAATGGCGACCCAGAACAGATCGAAAAAGTAGTGGATAGCCTCTTGCATAATGCGGTCAAGTTTACCCTGGAAGGGTATATCGCTTTAAAGATCCATCGTCAAGGCGACCAGGCCCGGATCGAGATTACGGATACCGGCATTGGCATTCCAGGTGAAGAGACTGATAAAATATTTGAAAAATTCTACCAGGTGGATGGCAGTACCGCCCGCAAACACAGCGGTATGGGTATCGGGTTATCCCTGGTTAAAGGTATTTTGGCAGAGCATAATTCTAATGTCGAGGTCAGCTCCAAAGTAGGGGAAGGCTCCACGTTTACGTTCACCCTGTCACTTGCTGCAGGTGAAAATGATCACACACCACTTTGACAAGTTAGACTCCACTTCGTTCCGCTAACTGATTATCCCCTGCTGATCCCGATAAATCGGGATCAAGACCGCGGGGACAGGCATAGATTATTACGAAGATTATCCCCCCTAGTCCCGACTTTTCGGGACTGGCAGGGGGGACAGGCATAGATTTTTATCAGCGACTAGGCTGGTAATCGGTGTAATCTTTTGGAAATCCGTGTAATCAAGTATAGGATTGAAATTCCTATACTTAAATTTAGTATTAAACCTAACCTTTTATCCGGCAACGTTCTTAAAGCTGTAGGTTTATCAGGTTATAAGAATCTTCTGCCAGGAATGATTTAGTAGAAAATTAGCAAAAATTGTCAAATGTGGTGGCAAACTTAAAACCGCTTCCGTCGACCACAAGGTCATTTTAGGCAAACATGAGCTAATTGCAGGAAAGCAGCGGGGGTAGTAAGAGATAAACCTGCAGGCCCGGTTTTGGAGACCAAAGCGCATGTCATTCTGCCACTCAGACAAAAGTTAGCCCATACTCCCCTCTTCGAATCCGTTC
>JACRDM010000148.1 GCA_016218565.1 Elusimicrobiota bacterium
GATCTGACTTAAGCTGAGAGTATTGCTTGGTGTATTGTTCACTAAGACGATCCTCTGCCAGGTATTATTATAACAAAATCATATTATTTTGTATAGAGAGAATATTACAACTTGAACAGATTAAACAATCCGAAACCAATAAAAACAATTCCGGCTGATATTTTAATAGCTTTATGCGGTAATTTTTTATGGAGCATGGTTCCCAGGATAATAGCCAGACCGTCGGCCAGAATCATGCCGATGATTGCTCCGGACCAAATATAAAGAGCTGCATTTGGCATCTCAGAAGTCAATGATATTGCTGCCAGCTGGGTTTTATCCCCCATCTCGGCCAGAAAAAAAGCCAGGGCCACAGTAAGGAATGGCCCGAATTTGCCAATTTTCTTTTCTTTTTTCTCTTCTTCCTCTTCTTCCTTTTCCAGGAGCGTCCAGATACCAAAGCCAATGAATGATGCAGAGACTATCCAGCGTAGATATTGCATAGGAATGAAATTGCTAATCACTGAGCCGACAGCTACAGCGAGCAAATAAAGCACAATAGTACTGGTAATAACTGCCAGGAATACTATTTTGGGCTTATATTTAGCGGCAAAAGATAAAACTAAAAGCTGAGTCTTATCCCCCAGCTCCGCTATAAATATCAGAAACAATGTCTTCAAAAACGCGGTCAATGTAAACCTCTATTTTAGCGTATAGCGGATAGCGGGTAGCGGATAGAAAATCAATTGTTTTTCCTATCCGCTATACGCCATACGCTATCCGCTATCCGCCGTATTTACTTTCCTAGTATCTTCTTAAAGCCTGCTTCGTCTAATATCTTCACGCCTAGTTCATTGGCTTTATCATATTTCGACCCGGGATCAGTCCCAGCCACGACATAATCAGTCTTCTTAGTCACACTGGCAGTCACCCTGCCACCCAGGTTTTTAATCATTCTGGCTGCCTCATCCCGAGTAAATAACTCCAGCCCGCCAGTCAGCACAAATGTCTTTCCTACCAGGATCTGCTCTTTTCTTTCTTTCTTCTCCTGCTGCAGCCGTACTCCTGCCTGATGAAGTTTCGAAAGTACAATTTTGGTTTCTTCCTGCTTAAAAAATATTTCCAGGCTCTCAGCAATAGCCGGTCCGATTTCCGGGATACTTTCGAGTTCTTCTTTATTTAAGACCGCCAGTTCATCGATAGAGGCATAATGCTCTGCCAGCACTTCTGCTATATGTTCTCCTACATGCCGGATACCCAGGGCATATATCAGACAGCTGAATTCCCTATTTTTGCTCTCGGCAATAGCCGTTATCAAGTTGGTGGCGGATTTTTCTCCCATTCTTTCCAGCCCGATCAAGTCTTCTTTCCTCAAAAAATATATATCAGCAGGATCTTGGATTATTTTTTTATCAACCAGTATTTCCACCCATGATTCTCCCAGGCCTGCTATATCCATAGCTGTCCGGGAAGCAAAATGGACGATCCGCTCTTTTACCTGCGCAGGACAAGCTATACCAGTACATCTGCTGATCGCTTCCTCCGGCGGGCGGTATACATCACTGCCGCAGACCGGACATTTTACCGGCATGACAAAGACCTTTTCCTGACCAGTTCTTTTTTCCGTCATCACCCGCACTATTTCCGGGATGACTTCCCCAGCTCTTTGGATCACTACGGTATCTCCGAGGCGCGCATCTTTGCGCCTGATCTCATCTTCATTGTGCAGCGTAGCATGACTGACTATGACACCGCTCACTTCTACCGGCTCCATAATCGCCACCGGGGTAAGGGCTCCTGTCCGCCCTACTCCTACCTCAATATCCTTAATGACCGTAATAGTCTGCTCAGCCGCAAATTTATAGGCTATCGCCCAGCGCGGACTGCGGCTGACCTGTCCCAGCATCCCTTGTTGGGTGATAGAATTTACCTTGATGACAATACCATCAGCGTCATAGGGTAAGCCTCTGTGCTTCTCATCCCATTCATGACAAAAAGCAATAGCAGCATTTATATCAGGGCCTAGCTTGGCCACAGCACTAATTCTTAATCCCAGGTTTTTAAGGTAGAGTAGAGTTTCCCAGTGGGTGGTTAGCTTGATTCCTTGCAGGTCGCCGGTGCCATAAACGAAAATATTAAGCTGGCGTTGAGCGGTAATTGACGGATCGAGCTGGCGCATGCTGCCGGCAGCGGCATTGCGGGGATTGGCAAACAAAGGTTCTGCCAATTTTTCGCGTTCTTTATTGATGCGTTCAAACTCATGCTGTTCCAAATAAATCTCGCCGCGGATCTCGATCAAGTCAGGAATCTTTGATTTTTCTGATCCATGAAGCTTTAAAGGAATACTTTTGATCGTTTTAACATTATTGGTAATATCTTCGCCGGTGAATCCATCTCCCCTGGTAGAAGCTCTCGTTAAGTATCCTTTTTCATAAAGGAGGTTCACAGCCAGGCCATCGATCTTGAGTTCAGCGACATAGCCTAGACTCGCAGCGGCAGACAAATCCAGGAGTTTTTTTACCCTCTTGTCAAAAGCTTGTATTTCTTCGTCATTAAAGGCATTAGCCAGACTAAGCATGGGTAGGAGATGTTTCACGGCAGATAATTCTTTGGCAGGTTTAGCTCCGACTCTTTGGGTCGGTGAATCAGGGGTCTTAAACCGGGGATATTGTTCTTCCAGGGCCATTAAACGCTGCATCAGCCGATCGTATTCGCCGTCGGAAAGAACCGGGTTATCTTCGTTATAATATTTAGAATTGTGAAAATCTATATCCTGACGCAGCTGTTCAATCTCATTTTTTATCTGCTGTCGGCTGACCATTATTCCTGACCTCTTTGACTTTATCCAGAATGCCGTTGACAAAACCGCCGCTTTCACTTGTGGAATATTTCTTAGCCAGTTCCACAGCTTCGTTTATAACCACATTGACTGGTGTCTGTAGGTAAAAAACAAGCTCATAAATAGCGACGCGCAGAATATTCCGGTCAACGCTGGCCATTCTTTTCAAGTTCCAATTCTTCGTGTACTGGGTGATCAATTCGTCTATCTTGACCAGGTTGTCCAAGGTACCGGTACAGAGCATATTGGCAAAGGCCACTACCTCATGCTCATCCGGGTTATATTCCCAATACAGGTTTAACGACTCCTTAATATCAGTCTTATTAACATCTGTACTGTACACCATTTGCAAAGCAATTTCTCTGGCTTTTCTCCGAGAACCCATACTACTCCTAATCGTCGTAAATTCCAAATGACCAAATCCAAAATTCAAATGAATCTCTCAAATTCCAATTACCAATTCCCATTTATCATTGGTCATTGGTGATCTATTTGTCATTTGATATTGGATATTGGATTTTTATTTAAGTTGCTTAAACAGGTTGGCCATTTCAATAGCCGAATTAGCCGCGTCTGCCCCTTTGTTACCGGCTTTGGTGCCGGCGCGTTCGATAGCTTGCTCTAAAGTATCAGTAGTAATCACTCCATATATCGCCGGTACGCCGGATTTTAAGCCAGTTTGAGCGATCCCTTTAGTGACTTCAGCGGCAATAAAATCGAAATGAGGCGTGTCACCGCGTATTACCGCTCCGAGGCAGATCACTGCGTCATATTTCCCGCTATCTGCCATTTTAGCCGCTGCATACGGTATCTCAAAAGCGCCAGGAACCCAGACAGTATCAATCTTTTCCTCATCAGCATCATGCCTGGTCAAGGTATCGAGTGCTCCGGACAATAGTTTCTGACTTATGAATTCATTAAATCTGGAAACGACTATCCCGAATTTTAACCCTTTAGCGATCAATTTCCCGTTATAAGTTTTACCCATAGAAACCTCCTTTAAACTAGCGTTTAGCGGGTAGCAGATAGAAAATATCTTGCTCAAAATATACGCTTTACGCCGTATTTTTATTAAACTAACTTCAGCAGATGCCCCATTTTCTGGCGTTTAGTTTTTAAGTATTTAACATTACACTTACCAGGTATTATTTCCAAAGGCACTCGTTTAACTACTTTTAGACCATATCCTTCCAGGCCTACGATTTTACGCGGATTATTGGTTAGTAACGCTATGGAAGTTAATCCCAGGTCGGCTAAAATTTGCGCTCCTATGCCATAATCACGCAAGTCAGGTTTGAACCCCAGAGCGACATTGGCCTGAACTGTGTCTAAACCCTGGTCCTGCAGCTCGTACGCGCGCAATTTATTGACTAATCCTATACCCCTCCCTTCCTGACTCATATATAATAGCACACCGCGACCATGTTTAGCAATCATTTCCATCGCCCGCTGCAGCTGGTCGCCACAATCACAGCGGCAGGAATGGAATACATCTCCGGTCAGGCAAGAGGAATGTACCCGAACCAGCACATTTTTCTGATTGACCACATTACCGGCTACCAACGCTAGATGGTAATCGTGATCCAGCAGAGTTTCATACACCAAAGCTTTAAAATCACCAAATTGGGTAGGCAGTTTAGTGGAAACCACGCAGTGAATCAGTTTTTCCGTCATTCTCCTGTATTTGATCAAATCAGCGATGGTTATTATTTTCAAGTGATGTTTTTTACAGAATTTACCTAACTCCGGCACCCGGGACATAGTCCCGTCTTCGTGCATGATCTCACAGATAATTCCAGCAGGATATAAGCCCGCTAATTTAGCCAGATCCACTGCCGCTTCCGTATGCCCGGCTCTTACCAATACTCCTCCTTCTCTATAACGCAGGGGGAAAACATGACCCGGCCTGATCAGGTCCTCTGGCTGAGTTTGGCGGTTAAAGACAGTTTTTATCGTATGAGCGCGATCATGCGCGGAAATACCGGTGGTAATGCCTTTTTTGGCGTCTATGGAAATAGTAAAAGCGGTTTTCAGGCTGTCTCCAGGCTCTGCTACCATTGGCTCGATCTTCAATTCATCCAGACGCTGGCCAATAACCGGCAGGCAGATCAAGCCCCGGCCGTACTTAGCCATAAAATTGATGGCCTGAGGCGTGACTTTTTCCGCAGCCATGATCAGGTCACCTTCATTTTCACGATCCGCATCATCTACGACCACGACCAATTTGCCTTTTCTTATATTGGATAGGGCTTCTTTAATCGTGCTGAATCGCATGATACCTCCAGATTTACTTAAGACTTATGTTTTACGTCCTACAACATTCCCTTCTCTTTTAAGAACTTTGTAGTAATATAACTTTGATTCAGGAATTTGTCCGCCAGAATATTGACGGTATTTTTCACCATCTGGTCATACTCAATATTCACTTTAGCGCCGATTTTATTATAGCCTAAAGTCGTTTCCTTAAGAGTAAGCGGGATCAAAGACACGGAGAATCCATGGGTAAGTTTAGCCAGTATAGTCAAACTAATGCCGTCAACGGCTATTGAACCTTTAGGTATGATATAACGCGAGTTTTTTTTGTTGATTTTAATTTCATAATTCACGGCGTTAGGATATTTATTGATCCTGGTGATCGTACCGGTTTCATCGATGTGTCCGCTGATAAAATGCCCGCCTATGCTATCACCGACTTTCAAAGCTTTTTCAATATTCACTTTCGATTGGATCTTCAGCTTTCCCAAATTTGTTGCCCGTAAAGTCTCAGCCATAACATCAAAATAGGCCAAGTGATTTTTTTTATCATATCTTTTTAAAGTAAGACAGGCGCCATTAATGGCAATGCTTTCACCACAGCTGACAGGTTCAATCCGGCATTGAATGCCTAAAAGGCGTGGTGTCCGGCTTACAACTTTTCCTATTTGCTGTACTATACCGGTAAACATTATAATTCTCCCTGCATAATTAGATTATCTCCTATTGTGGTAATTTTTATATTATGTAATTTAACCGCGTCTTTGATCTTACTGATTCCCTGGCCTGATACCGGGGTAATAGCCTGCCTACCGCCAATAATTAACGGAGCCATCACCACCAATACCTGGTCCGCCAACCGTTGTTCAATGAATGAGGCATGTACTTCCCCGCCGCCTTCCACTAAAACTTTGGCCACACCTCTATCAGCCAGCTTACCCAACAGCTCTTTTAAGGTTTTAACCCGCATCACTTCCACACCTTTTATCATTAACTGCCGGGCACGTTTTCGCGCGCAATGTTCACCGCATACTACCACACTTATAGCCTGATGATCTAAGACTTTGGCTGATCCAGGGATACGCAAGTGATGATCCAGGATGACCCTGACTGGTTTTTTAGCGCCAGGGATACCCCGTACCGTAAGACTCGGGTCATCTTGCAAAACCGTATTAATCCCAATAACAATAGCTCCCGCATCAGCTCTTAATTGGTGGGTAAACCGCCTGGCTTGTTCATTGGATATCCACCGGGCGTCACCTGTTTTAGTGGCGATCTTGCCGTCCGCGCTCATGGCCCATTTTAAGATCACATAGGGTCTCTTAGTAACGATAAAATGAAGATAATCACGGTTTAATTCTTTGGCTTGCTTTTCCATTATTCCGCATAATACCGGAATTTGGTGTTGGGTAAGTCTTGTTAATCCTTTTCCCGCGGCTAAGGGGTTAGGGTCCTTCATGGCCGTATATACTTTTTTGATCCCTGCCTTAATAATGGCGTCTGTGCAAGGCGGAGTCTTACCGTGATGATTACACGGTTCCAGAGTGACATAGAGATCTGCGCCAGGAACCGGTTGTCTGGCGCTA
>JACRDM010000152.1 GCA_016218565.1 Elusimicrobiota bacterium
ATACAGTTAGCCCGTTAGCCAGTGAACCGGTTAGTCAGTTAACTGATAAACCGGCGAACCGGCCAACCGGCAAACTGAACGAAGTTGAAGTCATACAAAGCGGTGGTTTCATGTTAGGGGTAATGGAAAATATTTCCGAGATGCTGGAAGACCAAACACTCCAGCTTAACTGTGGGGATAAAGTGGTGCTCTACACGGATGGGGTGACGGAAGCGCGCAATTCTCAGGAAGAGTTGTACACCTTGGAGAGACTAATCGAATCAGTCAAGGGTCATGGGCACAAGCCGGCAGAAGAACTGATCGCAGCGGTGCGGCAAGAAGTCTATGGCTTCATCTCCACCCAGGGCCAGTATGACGATATCACCCTGGTGGTCATGGAGTGCGGGTAGCAGTAAGGGCGAGGGGCAGTCAGTACTAGGAGCAGTCAATACGAGAAACAGTCAGAACAAGAACAGTTGTTAGTGCCTGAGTTAACTACTCCTTTCTTTTACTGTTCTTTGTCTTTACTGTTTTTCGCTCTTATTGCCTTTTGATTTGACTGCTTTGCGCGGTTACGGCCTCTTGTACTGACTGGCTAACTGTAGAAAAAAATAACTTAGTTCAGGAGAGGTGTCTGCATGTATGAAGAGAAAGTCCGCATAGGTCTACCTACAGAAGTGCCGCTTTTACCGGTCCGGGATACGGTTTTTTACCCTTTTGTGGTGAGCCCAATTATCATTGGCCGGGAGAAATCCATCAAGCTGGTAGAGGATGCCCTGTCCCGGGATAAGATAATCGCGCTTTTTTCCCAGAAGGATTCCAATGTGGAAGACCCTCAAGTCACGGATTTGTTTAATATGGGTACTATTGTGCTGATCTTGAAAATGTTGAAGTTCCCGGACGGGTCTCTCCGGCTGATTGTGCAGGGATTGGGACGGGCTAAGCTAAAAAGCATAGTGCAGGCAGAACCTTATTTGAGAGGGCGGGTGGAAGTGCTGGAGGAGGTTGAAGAAAGAAGCCTGGAAGTACAAGCTATGATGCGCAATGTGCTGACCTTATTCCAAAAGTTGGTCAATTTGGCCCAGTATTTAAGTGAAGAAATATATATTGCGGCGATGAACATCGAGTCGCCTAATAAGCTCAGCGATTTTATCGCTTCCAATCTAAACCTGGATCTCAGGATCAAGCAGGAATTGTTGGAAACCATTGATATTAAGAGAAGGTTGGAACGACTTACCCTTTATTTGACCGAGGAGTTAGCGGTCCTGGAATTGGGCTGCAAGATCCAGTCGCAAGTACGGACAGAAGTGGACCGCACCCAAAAGGAATTCTTTCTGCGCAAGCAGATGGATGCGATCCAACGGGAACTCGGTGAAGGCGATGAAAAGACCATTGAGCTTAATGAGTTGAAGATCAAGATCAAAGAAGCCAAAATGCCGCCGGAAGTCGAAAAGGAAGCGGCGCGAGAACTACTGCGACTATTGAAAATGCCGTTTGCTGCTGCTGAATATACGGTCAGCCGCACCTATCTGGATTGGTTGATCGCCTTGCCCTGGAGTAAAGCTACGGCAGATGTGCTGGATATTGCCAAAGCCCGGCAGATTCTGGACGAAGACCATTATGATTTGGAAAAGGTGAAGCAGAGGATCCTGGAATATTTGGCGGTGAGAAAGCTGCGGCCCGAGGCTAAAGGGCCGATCTTATGCTTTATTGGGCCTCCGGGTACCGGAAAAACTTCTTTAGGCCGGTCCATTGCCAGGGCCCTGGGCAGGAAATTTATGCGGATCTCTCTGGGCGGGATCAGGGATGAAGCTGAAATTCGCGGACACCGCCGCACGTATGTCGGAAGCTTGCCTGGCCGGATAATCCAAGGTATTCGTCGGGTCGAATCCAATAATCCGGTCTTCATGCTGGATGAGATCGACAAGATTGGGGAAGATTTTCGCGGCGATCCAGCCAGCGCTTTATTGGAAGTGCTGGATCCTGAGCAGAATAATACTTTTTCAGACCATTACCTGGATGTGCCTTTTGATCTATCGCGGGTCATTTTTATTGCTACAGGCAATATCCTGGACCCGGTGCCACCGGCGCTACGCGACCGTATGGAAGTGCTGGAATTACCTGGCTATACTCAGAATGAAAGGCTGCTGATCGCCCAAAAATACCTGATTCCCCGGCAGACCAGGGAACACGGTCTAAGCGCCGCCAATATTGAGTTCACCTCTGCTGCCGTGTTGAAAATCATTATCAGCTATACCAAAGAAGCAGGTCTGCGCAATTTAGAGCGGGAAATTGCCGCGGTTTGCAGAAAAGTGGCTACTAAAGTAGCTGAGGGATCTGCCACTAAAGTGGTAGTGAGCGACCAGAATCTTCAGGAGTTTCTGGGACCGCAAAAGTTCATACCGGAAGTGGCTGAGAAAAAAGACGCGGTCGGCGTAGCTACAGGCATGGCCTGGACCCCGCTGGGCGGAGAGATATTATTTGTTGAATCGTCCAAAATGCGGGGTAGTAAGGGCTTAACGCTGACTGGACAGTTGGGCGAGGTCATGAAAGAGTCTGCCCAGGCCGCGTTGAGTTATATCCGTTCTCATGCCAAGGGCTTGGCTATTGCTGAAGATTTTTTTGAATCTTTGGATATACACGTTCATGTACCAGCCGGAGCTATACCCAAAGACGGGCCTTCAGCCGGAGTAACTATGGCCACTTCTCTTGTTTCATTGTTGAGTGATCGGCCGGTGAAATATGATCTGTCCATGACCGGGGAAATAACCCTGCGTGGCGAAGTTCTGCCGGTGGGGGGTATCAAAGAAAAAGTTTTGGCCGCGCACCTGGCTGGCATCCGGACGATAATTTTACCTAAAAAGAATGAAGGGGACCTGGAAGATATACCTCAGGAAATACGGGAAAAGGTAAAATTTGTCTTGGTGGATAAATTGGATGAGGTACTGCAAGAAGCGCTAAAGGAAAAAAATGGGCCATGATCAAACATGAAATCAATATTAAATATCCTTCCTATTGCCTGGATTGCTGGCCACAATTAAATACACAGATATCTAAAAAATGAAAAACCGGGCAAGGCCGGCTAATACTGCTATAATGTGGGTGCGGAGGTTGTATGGAAAATAAAGACCTGGCGCAATTACTGGAAATCAATAAAATTCTGAACTCTACCTTGGATTTAGATAAACTCTTGACCATTATTGTAGAACAAGCGGCAGTAGTGGTGCAAGCTGAAACCGGTAGTCTGATGTTGCTTGATTCCGCTGCCAATGAACTTGTTTTTGATATTGCTTTGGGAGAAAAAGGCGAACAGGTAAAGCAGATCAGATTAAAGGTGGGGGAAGGTATCGCCGGCTGGGTAGCCCAGGAGGGGAAATCGCTCATAGTTAATGAGGTGGAGAAAGATTCCCGTTGGAGCGCCCGGGCCGACACTAAATCTAGCTTTAAAACCAAGTCGGTCATGTGTGTGCCGCTGATTTTTAAAGGCAAGATCAGTGGGGTTATGGAAGCCATTAATAAAAAAGATAACGCCGCGTTCACTGCCGAAGATCAGCAAATATTGGAAGCCTTGGCCGCCCAGGCTGCGGTAGCTATTGAAAATGCCCGCTTATTCAAGGAAGTCCGGGAAAAGAAAGAAGAGCTAGAAGCGGTTTTTAAAGGAATGAGCGACGGCGCAGTCATGACTAATGCTAACTATCAGGTGCTGATGCTCAATGATGCTGCCTGGCGACTGCTGGAATTGGAGAAAGAGCAGTTGCTCCAGCATCATTTTCTTGATACTTTGCGGGGTAACTATGAGTTTTCTGTACCACTACAGGAGATTATCAACCGTTCGGTCAGCTATGAAATGAAGCGCCGCGAAGGTAAAAAGTATTTCCTGGAATGTGCCACTACCAGAATCAATGATGAGCAACAACAGGGACTAGGTTATGTCATCCTATTGCGGGATGTTAGTGAAGCTAAAAAGGAAAGCTTGCTTAAACAGAACTTTCTTTCAATCATCTCGCATAAATTAAGGACTCCCTTGACCAGTATTTTGGGCTATTCAGCCATCCTCATGCTGGACCAGAAAACGAAAAAAACATTCTCTGATTTCCAAAGCAAAGCTCTCCAGGATATTGACCGGCAAGGCCATCAGTTGGCTAATCTGGTTACCAAACTCTTGGCCTTTACCATGGTTGAAGGCGACGTGCTGGAGTTGGACCGCAAGGTAGTTGACCTGAAAGGGATATGTAAAGAAATATACGGTCATTTCCACGAAGCCGTCTTCCAAAAAGGAGTCAAGCTGGAAGTTGACGCTTCCTGTAATGCCATTACCAATCTTTATGTTGATGAGGAAAAGGTCAAGGAAGTTTTTTTTAATCTTATTGATAATGCCATTAAATTCATCGATAAAAAAGATAAAATAGTGAGAATCAGCGGCCGGAAACTAACCAGCGAGATGATAGAATTCACTATCGCTGATAACGGGCCGGGCATCCGGCCTGAAGAACATGAAAAAATATTCCAGTTGTTTTACCAGATCGAAGAGAGCTTTACCGGCCAGACTGAGGGGATGGGATTGGGCTTGCCGCTGGTAAAAAGGATCATTGAGGGACATGGAGGCGCGATCAGAGTGGAAAGCACCATTCATGAAGGAAGCCGTTTTATTTTTACTCTGCCAGCCCAGAAAATAATTGAATTCAAAACCTCAAACATTTATTTGGATTTTGGAAATTAGATATTGTTTAGGATTTCGAAATTAGAATTGGTACTATTCAAAGGTACTATTCAAAATGTCGTTGACTTTTTAACACTTTTGTGTCATATTAATAATCTTAAATATCAGTTAGCGGAACGAAGTGGAGCCTAACTTGTAATTAAAAAAACAAGGAGGTAGTAGGTATGGCAGTAAAAATAGGTATTAATGGATTTGGCCGTATTGGCCGGCTGGTCCTGAAAGCTGGTTTAGCCAATAAGAATCTGGAATTTGTCGCAGTGAATGACTTGACTGACGCCAAGACTCTGGCCCATTTGTTCAAGTATGATTCCACGTTCGGTATTTCCCCGGGGACAGTAGAAGCCAAAGAAAATTCCATAGTGATCGATGGAAAAGAAATAAAGGTTTTAGCAGAGAAGGATCCGGCTAAATTACCCTGGAAGGATTTGGGAGTTGAGATAGCCATTGAATCAACAGGCAGATTTGTTGAGGCCAAGGGTGACCCGGCTAAAGGCAAACCAGGAGCTACTGCTCATCTAGCGGCCGGCGCCAGGAAAGTAGTTATTTCCGCCCCAGCGAAAAATGAAGATATCACTATTGTTATGGGTGTCAATGAGGATAAATATGACCCAGCCAAACATCATATTCTTTCCAATGCCAGCTGCACTACGAACTGCCTGGCTCCGGTAGTCAAAGTGATCAGGGATGCATTCGGCGTTAACAAGGGATTTATGACCACGATCCATTCCTATACCAATGACCAGCCGATCCTGGACTTCCCGCACAAGGACCTGAGACGCGCCAGAGCCGGCGCTCTGAGCATGATCCCGACTTCCACCGGCGCGGCCAAGGCCATTGGACTGGTAATCCCGGAACTGAAAGGCAAATTAGACGGGTATTCCATGCGCGTTCCGACCCCGGATGTTTCGGTTGTGGATGTGGTATTGGAACTTGGCAAGGAATCTACCACTGAAGAAATCAACGCTGCTTTAAAAAAGGCGGCTGCCGGCAATAAATATCTGGAATATTGCGAATTGCCTCTTGTTTCCAGGGATTTTCTGGGTAATCCGAAATCCAGTATCGTTGATTCCCTGTGCACCAAAGTTATCGGCAATATGGCTAAAATCGTAGCCTGGTATGACAATGAGTGGGGTTATTCCAACAGAGTCATAGATCTGGTAGATTTTATTATCACTAAGAAGTAAAACGATTACAGCGATTTTAAGGGCAGATTACAGTGATAAAATCGTAATCGTTGTAATCTTGCTTTTAATCTCCGTAATCTTCTTCAACGGAGGCGAAGTTATGGCAAAAATGAATATTACAGATGTGGATTTGAGCAATAAAAAGGTACTCATACGGGTTGATTTCAATGTGCCACTGGATAAACAGCAGAACATTACAGATGACACCAGGATCAAAGAGACTCTGCCCACTATTAAGTATCTTCTGGGTAAAAAGTGTTCCCTGGTCTTATGCGCCCATCTTGGCCGCCCAAAGGGCAAACCAGTGCCGGAAATGAGTCTCAAACCCTGTGCTGAACACCTTGCCAGGCTGATAGGTGTCACAGTGCGCATGGCTCCGGATTGCATTGGCGCTGAGACTAAAAAGATGGCTGATGCCCTGAAAGCGGGAGAGATCCTGTTGCTGGAAAACCTGCGTTTCCATCCTGAAGAAGAAAAGAATGACCCTGATTTTGCCAAAGAACTAGCCTCCATGGCTACAGTATTTGTGCAGGATGCTTTCGGTACGGTTCATCGCTCCCATGCCTCCACTGAAGGCGTGACTAAATATTTACCTGCTTATGCCGGGTTCCTTTTAAAGAAAGAAATTGATTATCTCGGCAAGGCAGTGGAAAATCCGGATAAACCTTTTATTGCTATTCTTGGCGGAGCCAAGATCAGCGGTAAGATAGATGTAATTTCCAACCTTTTAAATAAAGTCGATACCCTGATCATAGGCGGAGCAATGACCTATACTTTCTTGAAGACGCAAGGATTAAGTATTGGTAATTCCCTGGTAGAAGATGACCGTTTGGATATGGCTAAAGAGGTTCTGGCCAAAGCTAAGGAAAAGAAAGTAACCTTTTTGCTGCCTATCGACCATTTGGTTGCGGAAAAAGTAGAAGCTGGCGCTAAGTCAGAAGTCGTAATGGACAATATACCGGCTGGCATGATCGGTGTGGATATTGGGCCAAAAACCATTGTTCTTTTTACTGAGGCTATTAAGAGAGCCAAAACCATTGTCTGGAACGGGCCAATGGGCGTGTTTGAAATCGATGATTTTGCCAAAGGGACCATGGCTATTGCCAAGGCCTTAGCTGACGCGACAAAAAACGGCGCTACAACGATAATCGGCGGCGGAGATTCAGTGGCAGCAGTAGCCAAAGCCGTTGTTACCAGCAAGCTTTCGCATATATCAACTGGCGGCGGTGCCAGCCTGGAATTCCTGGAAGGGATAGTATTGCCGGGAATAGCAGCATTAAAAGAGAAATAGTAACAAGGCACAGAGGCACAAAGTTTTAGAGCAAAAGCAGGCACAAAGGAAAGGCAAGATACTAAAAAAAACAGATGAAAACATATAGAGATTTGATAGTTTGGCAGAAAGCAATGTGTTTTGTAACAGAAATATATAAACAGACCAGGAAATATCCAAAAGAAGAATTATATGGTTTAGTAATGCAAATAAGACGCAGCTCTGTTTCTGTACCTAGCAACATTGCTGAAGGATACGGTAGAAACTCAACCGATGATTATTTACGATTTATAAGAATAAGTTTAGGATCTATTTATGAAATACAAACACAGCTTAAAATCGCTTTTAGTTTGAAATATTTATCAAAAGAAGAATTTGCTAATATTTATGAATTAAGTCGGGAAATAGAACGTATGTTGTCAAGTCTCCATAAAAGTATAAGGATAAGGGAAAATTAGTTTACTCTGTGCTTTTTATTTCTAACTTTATGCCTTGTCTTTGCTTTAAACTTTGTGCCTATTTTGAGGAGGTATTTAATGTTCATTCTACTCGTATCATTACACATCTTGGTGTGCATCTGGTTGATCGTGATCGTACTTTTACAGGCAGGCAAAGGCAGTGGCTTATCCGGTTTATTTGGCGGTGGCAGCGCTCCTGAAGCTATTTTTGGCGGCGGGGGAGATACCACCATGAAGAAGATTACCACTGTTTCAGCAGTAATATTTCTTATTACTTCAACCCTGTTATACGTATATGTAGCCAGGCAGGGTTCCACTAGCGTAGTAAAGCCAATTGCTGCGCCCATTGCACCGGCAGAGGCGCCAACTGTCCCTGGACAGTCAAAAGCACCTGCTCCGACAAAAGATGCGGCAGTTCAGCCAGCTCCAGTTAAGAGTGTTCCGGCAGCTCCAGCAACTCAAGTTCCAGCAAAGCAGGAATCTGCAGCTCAAGTGTTGCCAGTCTCAGAGGCTAAACCAGCTCCGGCAGCTGCTCCAGCCCAGCCAATAACTCCAACTGGCAAATAAATCAACGAGGTAAAATATGACTAAGAAGTTAAATCTGGTGATTGGCATATTATTTATATTCATGTTAGTATGTTCTCTTGCTTTTGGAGAAGATAAAAAATTGCATTACGGTACAGGAATTGAATATTTTGCCAGTGATAGAATCTATGATACTACTGGGCAAACTATTGTAACCGATGGTACTGTTTTTGAATTTCGCATTCCTTTGTATCTGATGTATCAATATAGCAAATTTATAAATTTAAAGTTAACCGTTCCATATGTATATAGAAAAGCAGAATATATTAACGGCGAATATGATAGATTAGGTAAGGGGGTAGGGGATATTGATTTAAGCGATGAAATTGTTTTAAAAGAAGAAACAGAAAGAAAACCGCTTATAAAATCAAAGTTTATTTTAACTTTTCCTACAGGAACGGATAATATCCAAAGTTGTGATTTAGGGCCAAATGAATTACCTACCGGTGGACCTTTATTCGGTAGTGAAGCTGTTTATTGGTACGGAAGGACATATAATCTTGATTTAGTTTTATTAGCAGAAAAGACCTTTGATAAAAATAAGTATAGGACTAATTTAGGTTACAAAGTAACCTTTCCCACTTCTTCTACCGGGTATAGAATTAAAACAGGCAATGTTTTTCATTTTAGTTTAGGTTATCAAAGACTGGTGGCTAAAGAAGCGTCTATTGGTATCGGTTTTGAAACTTCTTCTGCAGAACGGATTAAGATGGACAGCACGGTATTAAATTATTCTTCCGGTATAACAGGTACTCTATTGCCTGATTTTAAAGTCGCTTTGTCGGAGAATGCTAAATTGGGTTTCTCATTAAAAATCCCAGTATTTGGGAAAAATGAGTATAAAGGGGTGGGCTATGCGTTCAACATTATATTTTAAAGGTCTATTTATACTATTAAGTATAGTACTCCTCACTGGTTGTACCGGAGTAAACGGTACTCTGACAATTTATAATAAGACCGGACATAATGGGTTATATGTCAGCGCTAGTAAGTCGCACGTTTATTTAGATGATAATAAATCGATTGAGGTTGATGTCTATAATGGTGAATCGGTGACGGTAAGAGCAACAAAAGAAGAAAGGAATGCTTCTGGCGCGGTAACCTGGAGATATAGGTATGAAGGTCAAGTATATTGTAGTTGGGACCCACAGGATTGGTTTCTGGATGCCAATAGTTCCAGGTCGTTTAATTTAACTCCTCAAATAAATCAGTATAAATAATTTTGCGATGGTGTTCCTTGCCTGCTGGTAGGCAGTGAACTGACGGATGATGGTTGGTCATAAAACAGTTTGATTTATACACAAAAATAGTGTATATTATGTGTATGGAGGCAATTAGTCATGTTGCGGACAAATATTGAATTAGATGAAAGATTAATAAAAGAAGCAATGTATAACGCAGGGAAATTGCGGTATGATCGACTATCTTGGTATTTTTAAGGAATTTAACGCGAAAAAGATTAAATACATGGTGGTTGGCGGATTGGCGGTTAATTTTTACGGTATTCCGCGAATGACTTATGATATAGATATATTGCTCTGTCTTAATGATGAAAATGTGCATACTTTTCTGGGGTTGATGAAGAAGTGGGATTTTAAACCAAAGGCGCCGGTTAATATAATGGATTTTGCTGATCAGGAGAAAAGAAAAGATTGGCTAACCAATAAAAATATGAAAGCTTTTAATTTTGTTAACCCTCAATGGGGCGTATCTGAGATAGATATTATTCTGGATTCGCCTGTTAGTTATGAAGAAGCTATTATCAGCGTGAAAGGTGTTGATCTAAAAGGTATTATTGTTCCGACGATATCCATAAAAGATCTTATCAAAATGAAACAAATATCGAACAGACAGCAAGATATAAGTGATATTTGTCATCTGACAAGGATTAAGAATGGCTAAAAAGCGTGTGGGATTTGGCTATCATGTGAGCATGAAAAGAATTCGGGAATATCAGGCTATCCCTATAGAGAAACGGTTAGAATGGTTATATCAGGGCAATCTCCTGAGAATGGCTTATCCACGAGAAATCAGAGAGTTGCAGGATAAATTTCGCCGCGGAGAAATTTAAACTAAACAAGGTGTTGCCGTGGTAAATACTCTTCTGGGATATAAACCTCTGGAAATTATATCTCCACAGGAGGGGATTTAGATGCGTAAAGAACCAGAGCCGATGGAAGAAATCCATAAGATCAGGGCAAAATTATATGAAGAGCACAAGAATTTGACGGTTAAGGAACATGTTGCAAAGGTCCATGAGGAAGCTGAAGAAGCGATAAGGAGATATGGCATTAAGATAAAACATCTTTCTCATGTGGGATAGTGTCTTGTCGCTGCTTCTGCGGAATGGAAACGGGAATGACTGGTAGCAGATTCTGAGAAATAGAAGTAAGAGAAAGATCGCTGTAAATTCGGTAAGATATAATGCGAGGATGGCGGAACTGGCAGACGCATACGTTTGAGGGGCGTATGGGTAACCCCGTGAGGGTTCAAGTCCCTCTCCTCGCATTTAATAATATGAAAGAAAAAGGAAAATATTATGAGAAAGATGATAATGGTTGTGTTTTTAGTAAGTCTCATAGCCTCGATTTGTTATGCGGAAAGCGGATTCTTTGGCGCTCCACCTGAAGGGAGTCCGTCCATCATTAATTATGGTAAGGAAGGACTTATTCTGGGAGCATTACTCGGAGCCAGCGCCGGTTATTTGCAGTATACACATGATAAAGAAACAAGTCATGTTAGCAAGGATGCGGCTTATGGAGCATTGATCGGGACTACGGGAGGATTAATACTCGGCTTTTCCGATGCTGCTAAGGGTAAGAAAGGATACGGCGCAATCGGTTTACGCGATATGCGTCTTGGCGGTAATTTAGGTTTTGTCGTGGGTGCGATAGTAGGCGGTATCCAGTATTCAAGTAACAAAGAATGGACGCGTGTAACCAAAGGTATGACCTGGGGGTATCTATGCGGCGCTGTGGCCGGATTAGCCATATCATTTTATGAAGGGCCGATACTGGTTGACTACAGCAAAAATAAGTTGATCTATAATGTAGCATTTTTAAGTGATTCACAAGATCGCATCTGCCCCGGGGGCGGAGTATCTTATAGGTTTTAAAAAGTACTGTTAAAAAGTACTTGAAATATATTGTAAAATCTTGTATAAAAAAATAATAGGTTATAATCCGTCATTAAAACGTTGGCGGACGCAGCGCGGGAGTAACTCAGTTGGTAGAGTGCAACCTTGCCAAGGTTGATGTCGCGGGTTCGAACCCCGTCTCCCGCTCCATTTATGATAGGGGCAGTTTTGAGTTGTGAGTGTAGGTGGAAAGATCATAATAATAGTACCTTAACTCAAAATTCAAAACTCAAAATTTTTAACTGCTTTTTGCTTATCGGGACGATGACGGTGCGGTACCCAAGTGGCTAAGGGAGCAGTCTGCAACCCGCCAACGAACTTTGGCGGGCAAATCCGCCCATAAAAATAATGGTATATAATATTTACATATTAAAGAGTCTAAAAGATGGGAAACGCTATATCGGATCAACCTCAACCTTGACTATAAGGATAGTCGAGCATAACAATGGTGGAGTGAAAGCGACAAAAAATAGACGTCCCTTGCAGTTAATACATACAGAAGAATTCTCGACTAAGTCTGAAGCGCAAAGAAGAGAAAGATATTTTAAGACTGGTGCGGGGCGGGCATTCTTAAATAGAATATCGAAATAGGTGATGGTGCGGTACCCAAGTGGCTAAGGGAGCAGTCTGCAAAACTGTTATTCGGCGGTTCAAATCCGCCCCGCACCTCTTAAATAATAACCCAAATGGTTTCGGAAGAAGTAATATATAAAGATGGACAATTTAATACCACTTTCGAGTTTTTTAATACCTCAAATAAAGAACAAGAAGTTACCATTGGATTTCCAGTTGTGGGTGATTTTCAATTTTCGGGTGATACTTTTGATATAGAGCCAAAGAATGAAATAGAGAAATTGCAAAAAATAAGCGATTATTACAAGTTCAAAAGTTTTATAAATGGCAAAGAGGTAGAAAGAACATTAACGAAATTATCAAAAGAATTTACAAATGATGGCTATGATTACGTTTTTATTACGAAATTAAAATTTACTCCATTACAGAAAATTGTGGTGAAGAATGTATATAATCAATCGGAAATATCTAGCGCAACGAGTGCTGGCGGTGGTGGTGAAAGTAGTATTAGTTATATTTTAGAAACCGGTGCTTTATGGAAAGATAAAATAAAGAATGCAAGAATAGTATTTTATTTGGATGCTGATTGTTATGATACATTTGTCTTTTGTCCTGGTTTTTATGGATGTGGAACGCAATTTCAGAAAAATTATTTTACTTCCACAATTGCTTTTTCTAAAATTTCTAAAAAGGATAAAAAATTCGAATATGAGTGGATTTTCAAAAATTGGGAACCTAAAGAAAACTTGTCAGTTTCGTGGGGGTCTAAACCAACATCAATATATGAGATAACGCCTATTGATTCCAATAAGTTATTAGGCGATATAAATAAAATAAGTGACAAATACAAAAACTTTTTTGTGGAAATGCAAAATAGTAATACTTTATATAGGTATGTAATTGCTTTAACAGAGTGTAAGTTGTTTGCTCCCACAGAACAATTTGAACGTGACTGGGGGATGCTGTTTGGAGATCTAAAAATAAATTCTGAAAACGATCAACGAGAAATAGACACTAGATTTTTGATAAATTCTCTCTACGCCTTAAAAGGTTACAAGTTTAATAAGCCTGA
>JACRDM010000150.1 GCA_016218565.1 Elusimicrobiota bacterium
AAGGATGGGAGAGCGGTTTAATCCAGACGCCTCGAAAGCGTCCAGGCCGCAAGGCCTCGCAGGTTCAAATCCTGCTCCTTCCGCATTTATTTGGTGCGGGGCAAATCTCACCCTCTCCGCCAGTATAGACAGCCTGTAGCTCATAGCTGGTAGCTTGTAGTAAAAATTAAGAGAACCATAGCTTTTCCTACGAACTGCGAGCTACGAGCTAAGAACTTGCGGAACGAAGTGTAGCATGGAGAGATGGCCGAGTGGTTGAAGGCGTACGCCTGGAGAGCGTATGTGGGGGTGACCTCACCCAGGGTTCGAATCCCTGTCTCTCCGCCAATTTTTCATATTTTGCTGTTTTTGGAAACTTCCCAAGGGGTAATCCCCTCTAGTTCTGCTACCCCTTAGATTTGCAAAGCAAATCTAATCGCGAGGATAGGTCGAAAGCAATACAGGGGGGGACAAGCGCACACCTGGCAGGGGGGATAAGCAGTGAGCCGGCGACTTCTCCGCTAGGACAGCGGAGAGCCGAGCGAACCCGCCAAAGTTCGTTGGCCGGGGATCCCCTTTAAGCGGGGTTTGGGGAGTTTCCCAAGACGGGGGGAGAAAAATCGCTTCTGTGGGATGAATGCTTTTAAAGAGACGGCTTTTGAATTTGGGCAAGTATGTGAAAAACTGAATAGTGGGGAATCTAAAATGATATTGATATATTTTGTTTATGGTTTAGCATTCTTTGTATTAGGGGTAGCCATACTTATCTATCCCAAAAAAGGTAGCGCCTTTAAACTTGCTAAAAACTTGTGGTTAATAGGAGCCTTTGGAATAATACACGGGATAAATGAATGGCTAGAGATGTTTCTTCTTATCCCGGGTTTCGAGGATTTTTTACTCCTTAAAATAATGGGCAGCTTTATCCTACCGCTTTCTTTTACTTTTCTGATCCAATTTGGGGTAAAGATTATTGCTGAAAGCAAAAAGAGATTTAGTTGGATTAAGAGTTTGACTGTCCTGCTTCCTTTGGCCTGGGCGCTTATCTTCGGGTTAAGCAAAGAGCCACTTTTATATGGAAATATCTGGGCGCGTTATCTCCTGGCTTTCCCGGGTACGATTTTGACCGCATATGCGTTGATGTTGCAGTTAGAAAACTTTAATGATAGACCCTGGTTATCTTCTAAAAGGAGTCTAATATTCACGGTTTTATCTTTTACTATTTATGGAGTTCTTTCTGGATTAAGTACACCAAAAGCAGGATTTTTTCCTGCCTCTTTTTTAAATTATCAGGTATTCTTAAGATTAGTAGGGCTGCCTGTTCAGTTCTTCCGTAGCCTTTGCGCGCTAACCATCGCTATTTCTTTGGGACATATTTTAGCGGTTTTTAATTTTGAAACAGCTAAATTAAATAAATTGGCAGCTATTTTAGAGCGGAAAGTAGAAGAGCGGACCAACGAACTTCAGCATAACTATAATCTCCAGACCGTCATGAGTTCGTTTCTACATCTCTCCTTGGAAGATATATCCTTCGCTGAATTCTTGAAAAAGACCCTCGATCTTTTCCTTTCCATTCCTTGGCTAGCCTTAGAAAAGAAAGGTGCTATATTCCTGGTTGAAGACGAGCCTGGGGTCTTGGTGTTAAAAGCTCACTATGGACTCGATGAAACAATACAAAAAGCATGTAGCCGAGTCTTCTTTGGCAGATGTCTTTGTGGTCGGGCAGCTTTGACAAAAGAGGTAGAATTTGCAGACTCTCTGGATGAGCGCCATGAGACCTCTTGCGCTGGAATCGCCCCTCATGGTCATTACTGTACCCCTATTCTACACGCCGGCAAGGTGCTGGGGGTGATAAATATATACTTAAAACAAGGTCAGTGGCGCGATAAAAGAAAAGAGGGTTTCTTAGTTACTTTGGCTGAGGCTTTGGCTGGAGCCATCGAGCGTAAACGAGCAGAGCAGGCCCTGCAAAAATATAGAGAGGAACTCGAGGAAAAAGTAAAGGAGAGAACAGAAGAGTTTAAGCTAGCCAAAAATAAGGCCGAAATTGCCAGTGGCGCAAAGTCCGATTTTCTCGCCAATATGTCCCATGAACTGCGCACCCCGCTTAATTCTGTTATCGGTTTTTCAGAAGTCTTACAGGATCAATTGTTTGGAAATCTCAATGAAAAACAGCAAGAGTATATCAGAAATATCTTAAGCAGTTCCGAACACCTGCTCAGTCTCATTAATGACATCCTGGACTTATCCAAGGTAGAGTCTGGCAAGATGGAATTCATGGCCACTAAATTAATCTTAAGAGAGCTCCTTGAAGGTTCTATAAATATGCTGAGAGAAAAAGCCCTGAAACATAACCTAAACTTAGCTCTTGAAATTGAACAACCAGTTGATAGCGAAATAGAGGTAGATGAAAGAAAGTTAAAGCAAATAATGTTTAATCTCTTAGATAATGCGATAAAGTTTACTTCTGCTGGCGGTTCTATTTGGGTACGAGCAAAAAAACCAGACACGGAACACCTTGAGATTAGTGTTAAAGATACTGGTCTAGGAATAAAATCCGAAGACAGGCCCAAACTCTTTAAGGAATTTATTCAGGTGGGCTCCTTATTGACCAAAAAACACGAAGGCACGGGACTGGGGCTAGCTCTTACCAAAAAATTAGTTGAAATGCACGGCGGAAAGATTTGGGCAGAAAGTGAATTTGGCCAGGGAAGTAAGTTTAGTTTTACGATACCGATTAGTCAATCAATTCAAAAAGCTTAAACTTAAATATTAAAGGAGGCTCTATGGCCAGAACCCTTCGCATTTTATGCATTGATGATGAACCGGCAAACCTGGTACTTCTTGAAGGTCTACTTGGCCCCAGAGGGTATGACGTGATTAAAGCCACCTCTGGTCAAGAGGGGCTTAAGATTATCAGGGAACAAGAGGTCGATATTGTTCTCCTGGATGTGCTGCTGCCGCAACTTGACGGATATACAGTCTGTAAGAAAATAAAAGAAGATGTAGAAGCCAGAAATATCCCCATAATTATGATTACTGCTTTGGCCTCAAAGGAAGACCGGATTAGGAGCATAGAGGTAGGCGCTGAGGATTTTATATCCAAACCCTTTGACCAGGCAGAGGTCTTAGCCAGAATAGGCATGCTACTTAAGATAAGAGAAAGCGAGGACGCTTTTACATATACAGTTTATGCCCTGGCCCGGGCCGCCGAGATAAATGATGAAGATACCGGTAATCACATCTTAAGGGTAGGTGAATATTGCGCGATTATTGCGGCTAATCTTAAAATGTCACCAAAAATCTTCCAGCACATTCGTATCCAGGCTACCTTACACGACGTGGGTAAGATTCATATACCTTCAGTTATTCTTAGAAACCCGGGAAAACTCACTCCTGAAGAATGGTCCGAAATAAAGAAGCATCCAATTTACGGCGCCAGGATAATCGGAGATCATCCTAGGCTGTCTATGGCTAAGAGTATAGCCCTGACGCACCATGAACGTTGGGATGGCAGCGGGTATCCTTATGGATTGAAAGGTGAAAAGATACCTATGGAAGGAAGAATAGTAATTGTCGCCGACCAATATGATGCCCTGAGAAATCCCCGGGTATATAAGCCTGCCTATGACCATCAAACTACTTATAAAATAATTACTGAGGGTGATGGCCGGACAATGCCGTCACATTTTGATCCCTTAGTGCTGGCTGCTTTTAAGAATACTGCTTCTCAATTTGCAGGGGTTCATGAGAAACTAAAAGAATAACCCCAGGAACAGAGGAGGTAAAAAACAAGGATTTGATGTTTTAACTGCTAATAATGGTCAAGCTTGTTTAAGGATTGCTAAAGAAGAGATACCAGATTTAATACTCTTGGATTTGATAATGTCAGGGATGGAAGGAGGAGCAACGGCTCAGGATTTAGCTGCTGACGAAAGGACAAAAAATATACCCCTAGCATTTTTGACCAGCCTGGTTAGTGAAGAAGAGGCCAGTAAAGAAAAAGGAGAAATAGGTGGCTGATTATTTATTTCTAAATCTGCAAACAGAGAAGGAGTCCCAAGATGCCCAAGAAGATTCTGGTAGTAGAGGATAATGAGAAAAACATGACCTTGCTAAGAGATATTTTAACCTATCATAAATATGAAGTCCTCGAAGCCCAAGATGGCCAGACTGCCATAAAGATAGCCAGGGAACAAAAACCAGATTTAATCCTGATGGATATCCAGATGCCGGTGCTGGATGGTTTTACGGCAGCGAAGATACTTAAAAATGAGGCCCAGACCAAGGATATAAAAATTATCGGGATTACCTCTTTTGCCATGAAAGGCGACAAAGAAAAGATTCTTGAAGCGGGATTTGATGACTATATTCCCAAGCCCATTGATACTAGGCTACTGCCAGAGCTGGTTAAAAAATATTTGGCATGAAGCCATGAACAGAGAAAAAGGTATAAAAAAATCGTCTCGTAAATCTCAGCGTAATGATTTAACCGGTTCAATAGTAACGCTAGCTTTGGTAATTATAGCGGCGCTGGCTATAAGTGAAATTGCTGAATATTTACTTTATCCGCAAATATCAATTTGGTTAGCAGGCACTATTAAGTTTCTCCTGGTATTTCTTTTGGCAGCCTGGGTCTCCTGTTTTGTGTTACGTAGAAAAGAAAGGTTGCTTCCGCCAGTGAATAAAGAAGTGACTGAGCGCAAGCAAATGGAAATCGAGTTGGAAGAAGCTCTAATTATGACGGTGGCCGCAGATAGGGCAAAGTCGGAATTCATCAGTAATATGAGTCATGAATTACGGTCGCCGTTAAACTCCATGCTCGGATTTTCAGATATGCTTCAGGAAGAACTCTATGGCCCGCTTAATGAAAAACAAAAAGAATATGTTGGTTTTATCTCCAGCAGCAGCCACAAGTTACTGGATCTGATCAATGAAATAATTGAATTTTCCAGGGTGAAATCAGCAGAAAAAAAATTGCAGCTAAGTAATTTTTCTTTAAGAAGTTTCTTTGATTCTTTAGCCGAGATGACCAGAGAAATGATGGTGAAGGAAAAGAAGTTAAATATAAATTTAACTTTTAATATTGAAGCCAATATAGACCTAGAAATAGAGGCGGACAAAATTCTTTTAAAACGAATAGCTTTTAGTCTCCTCACTAATGCCATTAAGTTTACTCCCAATGGTGGCGCGGTGAGTGTAACGGCGCGCCGGGTAAAGGCGTTGGAATTAGAAAACCGGGGAATTAATACCCAGGCGGGAGATTTCTTGCAAATCTCCGTAGCGGATACAGGCATAGGCGTAAAAACTGAAGACCTCCCACAGCTTTTTAAGACGCTGATTCAGCTTGAAACGCTACTTACCAAAACACATTCTGGTATAGGATTGGGATTAGCCTTAACCAAGAGGTTAGTTGAGCTTTACGGCGGAAAGATTTGGGTGGAAAGTGAATTTGGCCAGGGTAGTAAGTTCACCTTTGCTATACCTTTAAAACAGTATTTCTTTATTTATACACGGGGAAATAATATAACAACAAAATGTTAGCGAATAAATTTCGTAAAGAGGTTTTTAATGGAAATTCAGCCTAAGTATGACTCTAAGGAAACCGATAAAAAATGGTATGCTTTGCAGAGCCGG
This sequence comes from Elusimicrobiota bacterium, assembly GCA_016218565.1. GTDB lineage: Bacteria > CAYTYR01 > UBA6262 > UBA6262 > UBA6262 > UBA6262. Next base: position 5,614 of record JACRDM010000150.1, read on the forward strand.
TATTTCCATGCCCAGCCTGACCAGGCTAAAAAACCATTTACCATAGTAATTCCGCCACCGAATATCACTGGCTCGCTGCATATGGGTCATGCCCTGAACAATACTTTGCAGGATATCCTGATCCGCTGGCGGCGCATGCAAGGATATAACGCCTGCTGGATACCAGGGACAGACCATGGCGGGATTGCTACCCAGAATGTGGTAGAGAAACTGCTTAAGCAGGAAGGCAAAACCCGCTTTGACCTGGGCCGTGAAAAGTTCCTGGAAAGAATGTGGAAATGGCGCCAGGAAACCGGGGATACTATTTTGCTGCAATTACAGACTCTCGGCTGTTCCTGTGATTGGGAACGCACCCGCTTTACTATGGATGAGCAATGTTCCCTATCAGTACGGACGGCCTTTAGCACCCTTTATGAAAAAGGTCTTATCTATCGCGGTGAACATATCGTGGATTGGTGTCCTCGGTGCGGCACAGCTCTAAATGAAAGTGAAGTAGAGCGCGAGCAGGAAAAAGGCAAGCTCTGGTACATAAAGTATCCCTTAAAAACCGGCGACCGGCGACCGGCGACCGGCGACTATCTTGTCGTCGCTACTACCCGGCCGGAAACCATGCTGGGAGATACGGCGGTTGCGGTTAATCCCAAAGATGAACGATATCAGAATTTTATCGGCAAAGTACTGGTCTTGCCCTTGGTGAACCGGGAAATACCGGTGGTGGCTGATGACGTGGTAGAGGTGAGTTTTGGTACCGGCGCGGTTAAGGTGACCCCGGCCCATGATCCCAATGACTGGGAAATTTCCAAACGGCACAACCTGGCCTCTATCCAGGTGATCGACAAAGAAGGTAAAATCACACCCCAGGCTGAAATAGATATCAGCGGACGAGTCATCCTTGGGGCCGAGGTAAAAGAATATATTGGCCAGGACCGGTACAAAGCCAGGGAAAAGATCGTTGCTGCTCTAAAGGAAAAAGGATTCCTGCAAAAGGAAGAAGATTATACTTTACCCATTACCCGGTGTTACCGCTGCAACAATGCTACTGAACCGCTGGTCAGCGAACAGTGGTATTTAAAGACCCGGGAGATGGCTGCTGCCGGACTGAAGGTGGTGGCAGAAGGTAAAACTAAATTTATACCAGACAGCTGGTTAAATCCTTATTTATTATGGATGAAAAATCTGCATGACTGGTGCATCTCCCGGCAGATCTGGTGGGGACATCGCATTCCAGCCTGGTATTGCCTGGAATGTAATAAAGACAAAATTGTTTTTAAAGATGAAAGCCAAGATAATTATATCCTGCGGTCTGGCATTGGCATAAAGCCGGATTTTGTAGGGATTAACCCGCCGGAAAAATGTCCCCAGTGTGGCGCTAAAGAAATAGTGCAAGATCCAGATGTGCTGGATACCTGGTTCTCCAGCGCTTTGTGGCCATTCTCGACCCTGGGCTGGCCGGAGAAGAACCCTGATCTGGATTATTTTTATCCGACAAAAGTACTGGTGACTGGTCACGAGATCATTTACCTCTGGGTAGCACGCATGATTATGCTGGGTCTGACCTTAATGGGCCAGTCCCCGTACAGCGATATTTTTATCCATGGCATTGTGCGCGACAGTCACGGTAAAAAAATGAGCAAGTCCCTGGGCAATGTTATTGATCCTCTGGATATTAGCGCCCAATCTGGTGTGGATGCCATGCGTTTCACCCTGGCCTACAATGGTATCAAGGGCAGGGATTTACAGCTCGGGAATGATTCTTTTCAGTTGGCGCGTTATTTTTGTAATAAACTCTGGAACGCGTCCCGTTTCGTGCTGATGAATTTAGGAAAGACTCCTATTTTACCACTTTACCACTTTACCACTTTACCACTGACTTTAGCGGATAAATGGATTCTGAGCGAATTTCAGAAATTAATTGGCGCGGTAGACGAGGCGATGGAAAATTATGATACTAGCCAAGCGGCACGCCTGTTGTACGACTTTACCTGGAATAAATACTGCGACTGGTACCTGGAGCTGGTCAAGCCCAAGCTTTATATCCTTGATGAACAGGTCACCAAGCAGGCCG
>JACRDM010000151.1 GCA_016218565.1 Elusimicrobiota bacterium
GCTGGTGTTCGGCGCAAAAGTGAGAGGGACCAAAAGCTGGTTTGTTTTAGGCTTATTTAGTTTCCAGCCTAGCGAGCTGGTCAAGCTGGCCTTTATCATGTTCCTGGCTAAATATGTTGAAGGAATGCGGTACTGGGACTCCTGGCGTGATTTGCTCTGGCCATTCGTGTTTACGCTTCTGCCGGTAGGATTGATCTTGCTGCAGCCTGATTTTGGCAGCACGCTGGTATTTTTTCCGATTCTGGTGGCCTTACTTTATATTGGCGGCTGCCGTCTTAAATATATCGTAGCCCTGGCCGGGTTTGGATTATTAATGTCGGGCTTTATGCTGGTCAGGATATATGCTGACCTGAAAGGTTCAGCAGTGGATAATTATATCATTCGGGTCATTGCTAATTTCAACTATATGATGGTATTTTTGGTCGCGCTGTTCCTATTGCTAGCGTTGATCTATTTCCTGGCCAGGAGATTAAAATACGAGCTTGACTTCAAGCAAATGATGGCCGGCTTTTCAGTGGTGGCGGCGAGTATCTTTAGCTCATATATCTTTGAATTTCTACTGAAAACGTACCAGAAAAAGCGGCTGATAGTATTCTTGGACCCGTATCTCGATCCGTTGGGCGCCGGGTACAATATCATCCAATCCAAGATTGCGGTTGGCAGCGGCACATTATTTGGCAAAGGACTGCTCTACGGCACGCAAAGCCGGTTAGGTTTCTTGCCGGAGCAGCACACTGATTTTATTTTTTCGGTACTGGCTGAAGAATTCGGCTTTATTGGCGGGGCTTTACTGCTGATTTTGCTGTTCATCATTATCTGGCGCGGTATTATGATCATCAACCAGGCACGTGATGAATTTGGCGCGCTGGTAGCTACCGGCACTGTGACGATGTTCGCGTTCCATATATTGCTGAATATTGGCATGACCTTAGGTATCATGCCGATCACTGGGGTGCCGCTGCCACTGGTGAGCTATGGCGGGTCGTCGCTGGTGATGAATATGCTGGCGATAGGAATATTGCTGAATATCAGGATGAAGAGGTTCTACTACTAGCTCTAAAGCTGTAGAAGTTCAGCAGGATGTCTAGCCAGCTGTAAAGATTTAGAGAGGCTTGCTTCTTTACAGCTTTATAACTTTACATCTCTACAGCTATTCTAAAGGGTGGATTCAATTTGAAAAATATTTACATCATTCTCGTTGAACCTCGGGTGCCGGAAAATATCGGGGCAGCAGCCAGGGCCATGAAAAATATGGGCCTAAAGAACCTGCGCCTGGTCAATCCTGAGCCGTACAAGAATAAGCATACGTATGCGCTAGCCCGCAAAGGCAAAGATATAGTTGATAAAGCAAAAGTATTTCCTGATATAAAAGCAGCTATCATGGACCTTGATCTTATTGTTGGTACGACGAGCAAAGCCCGCATGGATGGTATCAACCATTTTACAGCTGCGGAAACTGCGGACAAAATACTTAAACTGGGAAAGAAGAACAAGATTGGCATACTTTTTGGTCGGGAGCGTATTGGTTTGACTAATATGGAACTGCGCCACTGCAGTATTGTTTCGCGCATTCCCCAGCCAGCGAAGAACTTTTCCCTGAACATTGCCCAGTCCATCATGATCTATTGTTACGAGCTTTACTTGCACAGTACGAAAGCAAAAGTAGCGAACTGGGACCTGGCGCAGGACAAGGATATGCAGAGGATGTACGGGCATTTAGCGGCCTTGCTTTCCAAGACGACGTTCAAAGCAACAGGCGGCATCCCCAAATTTGTGCACCGGTTCCGCCGGATATTCGGCAGGACGCCGCTGGAGAACCGTGATGTGCGGCTGCTGCACAAATTGTTCTCGACAATGGAATATCATTTGGATCACAAAGCTTAACCAACTGTGAATTTCGCAAATTGACAGCTGGTTAGAATATGAAGGATGGGGGGCTGGAATTGAGAAAAGATAAGCTATCTGAGGGAAGTGTTTATCATGTTTTTACGAAGAGTATAGCTGGATATGTGGTATTTAATACACCGCAAGAATATGACAGAATGATGGAATGTGTGAAGTTCTATAAAATGGGTAAGCCGGTAGTCAGTTTTTCAAGATTCTATGAATATACAACAGAAAAACAAAAAGTGGTTTCAAAAGCTTTAAAAGGAGAAGAAGAGATAGAAATATTGGCATATTGCTTAATGCCTACCCATCTTCATTTTATTTTAAAGCAAAATAAAGAAAAGGGTATTTCCTTTTTTATGAAAAACCTGCTGAGTAGTCACACTAGATATTTCAACAAAAAGCACGGCCGGAAAGGTCCGCTGTGGGAAAGCAGATTTCAGAATGTTTTAGTTAAAGATGATATTCAACTGCTTCATTTAACAAGATATGTACATTTGAATCCTGTGACTGCTCATATAGTAGAAGATCCCGGATATTGGCTCCATTCATCCTATAAAGAGTATCTTAATTCAGTAGATGGCGAAAGAGTTTGTAAATTTGAAGATTTAATAGAAATAAGCCCTGATGAATACCGCAAATTCACAATTGACCAAATTGGATACCAGAGAGAATTGGCAGATATTAAAAATCTTGTACTAGATTAACCAACTGTGAATTTGCGAAATTGACGGTAAGGGTTTGCGCGGTGGGGGTGGGGAGTGAATTTGCGCGGCAGATTGCGTATTGGCGATGACTGGAACGCGATAACCATTATCGTCTTGTCTCAGAATAATCCGCTTAAAGCTATTGCTGAATTTGTGGAAAACAGTATTGCCGCCCAGGCGCGGCATGTTACTATTATCCGCGGTAAAGAAAAGGGACAGCATTATCTTAGAATTATCGATGACGGGAATGGTATTCCTTGCGGTCAAGATGGCTTGCCGGATTTTAAATATGTAGCCACTCATATCTGCGATTCCCTTAAACGCAGACTAAAAGAACAGGGCTTGGGCATTCAGGGAGAATTTGGAATTGGTTGACTGAGTTTCTGGACTGTAGGTCATAAACTTACCCTTATTTCATCCAACTCTGAAGGCAAGACTTATCAAATGATCATGAAGGAGGGCAAGAAAAAATAATCGAAGACCAGGTTGGTCAGAAACGATTTTTTGAATTCACTGGTCCGTTGTTTAGAGCCAAAATACAACCAGCTTTCACTTTAGTACAGGCCGGGACAACTAAATCTTTTCGGGCAATAGGCTTGGGCCGTAAACGCCGGGCAATCGAGGAAAATTTATCTTTTTTCTGGGAAATCAGTGAAGGCAATGGAAGCTTGGACAGAAATGAAAGCGAAATAGTATCTTTCACCGGCCCGGCTGAGCCTGGAGTATGTCGTCTCAAGGTTAAGGTCAGGCAGGGAGAAACTATCTGTGAAGCGGAAGCGGTTATTACTGTCGTGGAGATACTGATAAAATCATCCATTATTGGTGATTCGTTTTCCCAAGGATTGCCAGGTTATACTTTGGAAAGCGCGCCTGGGAAACCCTAGCGTTCTCATTACGACCAGGAACGCAATCTCGTTATTATCGATAACGGCCATCGCGATTTCCTCTATATCAGGGGTGAAAAAGCGCGCAAATTGCGTTATATCTATCGTCTCTTTGCCAAAGAACTGATTTTACAAAATTTTCCCGGATTATCTCCTGACCAGCTTCTGGAGCGCTTGGTGGAATTATCTATGTACACAGATGAATTTGAAATAAATGGCAACCAACTGTGAATTTGCGAAATTCACAGTTGGGTTTGCGGTTATTGCTGGATATTTGACAGGACGCCGCTGGAGGATCGTGATGTGCTGCTGCGCAAGTTGTTCTCGATAATGGAAAGATAAGGCATGCGTCGTTAATCACTCATAAATTGCTGCTGAAAAGGGCTGGATAATGAGTGCGCCGAAGGAAGGTAACAGTTTCAGCCAGTGAAAATCTGGATTAGGGAAAGGCGAGCCGCCGCCCTTAAATGGAATTTCACGAATGGCGAGGTAACGAACCATTCGGAGCTGAAAGGAAAGAAGTATAGGGCGGTAAC